>CANNRA010000005.1 GCA_947507735.1 Actinomycetota bacterium | reverse complement strand
TCGACGACGAGCAGGCCGGGGCGCGCGTGCTCGGCAAGGCCACCGGCGCCCGCCACGACCTGCTCGACCTCGCGGGAGGAGGGCAGCGAGAGCAGGACGATGTCGGCGGCCGCGGCTGCGGCGAGGTCCGGGGCGGCGGTGAGTCCGAGTTCCGCGGCGCGCCCGGGTCGGGCGTCGAGGCCCGAGACGGCGTGGCCCTGCGCGACGAGGCGGCAGGCGATGCGCCCGCCCATGCTGCCGAGGCCGATGACGGCGACCGTCGGGGTCGGGGCAGCGGTGCCGCCCGGGGCGCCTGCGGCTGCGTCTGCGTCGGTCACGCCGGGCGGTTGACGAGGCGCTCGACGTACTTCGCGAGCACGTCGGCCTCGAGGTTCACCGGGTCGCCAGGCGCGAGCGAGCCGATCGTCGTGGCTGCCAGGGTGTGCGGGATGAGAGCGACGGCGATGCCGGCCTCGTCGAGCGCTGCGATCGTCAGCGAGACGCCCTCGATGGCGATCGAGCCCTTCTCGACGCAGTAGCGCAGCACGCTCTCCGGGGTGTCGAACCAGATGCGGCGCCCAGCGCCCTCCGGGGTCACCGAGCGGACGCTGCCCACCCCGTCGACATGGCCCTGGACGACATGGCCGCCCATCGGGTCGCCGGCGCGCAGCGCCGGCTCCAGGTTGACCGCCACACCCGGCGCCAGGCGCGACAGCGAGGTGCGCGAGAGCGTCTCCGGCACGGCGTCGAAGGCGATCGTCGTCGCGCCGATCTCGACCGCGGTGAGGCAGCAGCCGTTGACGGCGACCGAGTCGCCGAGGCCGATCCCCGGCGCTGTCCCGGGCGCCTCCACGACGACGCGGACGCCTGCTGCGCCGCCGTCCATCGCTGCGATCCGGCCCTGCTCCTTGACGATGCCCGTGAACATGCAGCGAAGGGTACTCACGCTGCGGGCACGCGCGGCGCGCTCTTCGCGCTGCGCCCCGCCCGGCTACGGCTCGTTGATGTACGCGGTGAGCAGCACGTCGCCGCCCACCTGGCGGCTCTCCAGGGCGTGCAGATCGAGCGGTGCGGCGAGCGGCCCGACGAGCGGCGGCCCCTCCCCCGCCAGCGTCGGCGCAACGAAGAGCAGCAGCTTGTCGACGAGCCCCTGCTCGAGGAACGCCGCGGCGAGCGTGGGCCCGCCCTCCAGCAGCAGGCTCTGCACGTCGGCAGCAGCGAGCTGCGCCAGCTCCTCGGCAAGCGGGCCGGAGAGCAGCTCCAGCTGCGAACCCTCCGGCAGCGGCCCCGACCCGAACGCGAGCCGGCGCGGCTGGCGCGCCACCGGCACGTCGCGCGCGTCGAGACGCGGGTTCTCCCGGCGCACGGTGCCCATCCCCACCCCGACCGCGTCGGAGGCGGCACGCAGCAGGTGGACGACGTGACGGCTCTCCGGCCCGCTCACCCAGCGGCGGCCCGGCACCGCGACGCGGCCGTCGAGCGTGACGGCGCACTTCAAGGTGACAAAGGGACGGCCCGTGGCGATCCAGGTGCGCCACGCCTCGTTCTGGCGGCGGGCGCGCACCGCCTCGGGGCTGTCGTGCGGCGCGACGTCGAAGGCGATGCCCGCGGCGGCAAGCAGTTCGCGCCCGTCGGCGACCAGCGGGTTCGGGTCGAGCGCTGCCGTGACCACCCGCGCCACGCCGGCCGCGCTGCAGGTCTGGGCGCACGGCACCGGCTTGCGCGGCGTCACATGCGTGCACGGCTCGAGCGAGACGTAGACGGTGGCGCCGCGCGCACGCTCACCTGCCTGTGCGAGGGCGATCGGCTCGGCATGGCCCTCGCCCGGACGGACGTGCCAGCCCTCGCCCACGACCTCGCCGTCCCTGACGACGACGGCGCCGACGACCGGGTTCGGGTGCGCCGTGCCGCGGCCGCGCTCGGCGAGGTCGATCGCGCGGGCGAGGAAGCGGGCGTCGTCGGCGGTCATGCGGCGGTCGGGGAGGCGGCGGAGGCCGCTGCGGCGAGTGCGCGGTAGGCGGCGCCCGGGTCGGCAGCGGCGAAGACGGCGTTGCCGGCAACGAGCAGGGTTGCACCGGCCGCCCGCACCTCGGCGATGTTGCCCGCGCCGACGCCGCCGTCCACCTCGATCGGCACGTCGGCGGGCAGCAGGCCGCGCAGCTCTGCGATCCGTTCCAGGGCACCCGGGAGCAGCGGCTGCCCCGAGTAGCCCGGCACGATGCTCATGCAGAGCACGAAGTCGAGGCCGGTCGCGACGGCGTCGCGCGCTGCATCGGCGACCGCGGTGCTCGGGTTGAAGGCGAGGCCGGGCGCCAGGCCGAGGGCGCGGGCGGCCGCGGCCAGCTCGGCGATCTCCTCGGGGCCGGACACGACCTCGTGGTGGAAGCTGACGGTGTCACCGCCCGACTCGGCGATCTCCTGGAAGTGGCGCCCGGGGTTGTCGACCATCAGGTGGCAGTCGATCAGGCCGCCGGCGGCATGGATTGCCGGGGCGATGCTGCGCAGGATGACCGGCCCGATCGTGACGGGCGGAATGAAGTGGCCGTCACCGACGTCGAAGTGGAAGACGCGGCAACCGGCGGCGAGCAGGCTCTCGATCTGGGCGCCGAGCCGCATGAAGTCGGCGGCGTACAGCGACGGCAGCACCTCGACGCCTCGCGTCTCCTCGCGTATCCAGGCAGTCCAGGCCACGCCCTGATCCTATGCGGAGACGACGCGCAGCCGCGCGACGAAGAAGCCGGCGCCGCCATGGACGTGCGGGAGCGGCAGCAGCAGCTCGGGGCGGCGAGGATGACGGAAGTCGGGCCACTCGCTGCCGAGGTCGTCCAGCTCGAGCCGGCCTCCCGAGGCAGCGACGGCGGCATCCACGAGCTCCTCGTTCTCGGCGGCGTGCACGGCGCAGGTCGAGAACGTGACGGTGCCACCCTGCGTGACGCGGGCTGCAGCCGACTGCAGCAGCTCGAGCTGCAGCTCCGGCAGCGGCTTGCCGCGCCAGCGCAGATCGGGCCGGTAGGCGAGCACGCCGATCCCCGAGCACGGCGCATCCACCAGCGCGCGGTCGAAGCCGACCAGGCCGGGCGGCAGCTTCCTGCCGTCAGCGCAGACGACGCGCACGTTCGTCGCGCCGAGCCGGCGGCAGGTCTCCTCCAGCTCGCGGGCCCGCGCCTCGTTCAGCTCGACGGCGACGACCTGGGCGGCCCACTGGGCGAGCTGCGTCGTCTTGCCGCCGGGCGCCGCGCACAGGTCGAGCACGCGCTGGCCGTCACGGACGTCGACGGCGAGGCCGGCCAGCATCGAGGCGCGGCTCTGCGGCTGGATCAGGCCTGCCTCGAGCGCCGCGGCATCCACCTGCTCGACGCGCAGCGCGCCGGGAATCAGCGGGTCGGGCGTGCCTGTCAGCGCGAGCGACGCGGCGCCGTCTTTCAGGCCGTTGATCCGCACCACCGTCTCGGGCGCCTCGTTCTGGGCGCGCATCAGCGCGAGCGCCGTCTCCGGGCCCCACTCGCGCCACCAGGTCTCGGCGATCCAGTCGGGGTACGAGTGCTTGAGCGCGGCCTCCTGCGGCGTCGACTCGGGCAGCTCGGCGAGCAGCGCGACGAGCCCCTCCGAGAGGCGACGCCCGACGGCATTGGCAAAGCCGACGGCGCTCTCCAGGCGGGCGCGGCGCACCAGGCCGACCGACTCGTGCACGGCGGCGTAGGCCGGCACCTGGTCGAGGTAGCCGATCTGGTAGGCGGCGATGCGCAGGGCAGCGCGCACCTGCGGGTCGAGCCGTTCGATCGGACGCTTGGCGAGCAGCGCGATCGCGTGGTCGAGCGTGCGGCGGCGCTGCACGGTGCCGAAGGCGATGCGCTGGGCGAGGCCGCGGTCGCGATGGTCGAGCTCGTGCTCGACGGCCGAGGTCTCGAAGGCGCGGTCGGCGTAGGCGCCCTGCTCGAAGACGCGCAGCACCACCTCGTAGGCGACGGCGCGCGCGGGCGACGGGTTCAACGCAGGCCCCGCAGGAACTCGCCGGCGCTCATCCGGCGCTTGCCCTCGGGCTGGATCTCCAGCAGCTCGAGGCCGCCCTCGATCAGCGCGTCGGGCTGGCTGCCCGCATCGGGGCCAACAGGGCGGGCGTCCCACACGGTGACGGTGCGCTCGCGCACGGTGGCGCGGGCGCCAATGTGCGGCGAGAGGGCGCGGATGCGGCGTAGCGTCACGATCGAGGGCTCCGTCCAGTCGATGAGGCGATCCTCGGGGCCGAGCTTGGCGGCGTAGCTGACGCCCTCGGCTGCCTGGGGCGTGAAGACCGGGCCACCGGGCGTCTCGATCACCTCGAGCAACAGCTCGACGGCGAGGGCGGCGGCGCGGTCGTAGATCGCGCCGGCATCGTCGTGCGGCCCGACGGGAAAGCTGCGCTGCGCCGCGATCGGCCCCGCGTCCAGCTCCTTGACCGTCTCGTGGATCGTCATGCCGGTCGACTCGTCGCCCGCGAGCAGCGAGCGCTCGACCGGGGCGGCACCGCGCCAGCGCGGCAGCAGCGACGGATGGACGTTCAGCCAGAGCGCGCGCGAGAGCAGCGCCTCCGGGATGAGCACGCCGTACGCCGCAACCACGATGACGTCGGCGTCCACCGGTGTCTCGGCGTCAAGCGTCTCGGGCTGGCGCACCTCGATGCCGAGCCGTTCGGCGACCTGCTTCGCGGGCGGCGCACCGAGCTTGCGGCCGCGGCCCTGCGGCCGGTCGGGGCGCGTCAGCAGCCACGCGATCGGAACGCGGGCAGCGAGGCCTTCGAGAACGGCGGCCCCGAGGGGCGCCGTGGCGGCAACGGCGATGCGGCGCTGGCCGGTCAGGCGAGCGACGGCTTGGGACGCAGCGCCTTGAGTGCCTCGCGGCGGCTCTCACGGTCGGTGCGGTCGATGATCAGGACGCCATTCAGGTGGTCGAGCTCGTGCTGGACGACGCGCGCGCCGAGGCCCTCGAGCTTCAGCTCCAGCGGCTGCCCCGTCACGTCCTGCCCGACGAGCGTCACCCGGGACGGGCGCTCCACCGGCACGAGCACGCCCTGCAGCGAGAGGCAGCCCTCGTCGTCGGTCTCGGGCGCACCGCCCGACTCGGCGATCACCGGGTTGATGACAGCGATCGGCTCCTCGTCATCCCGGGTCTGGAAGACGAAGAGGCGACGGAGGATGCCAATCTGGGTCGCGGCAAGGCCGATGCCGCGGGCGTTGTGCATCAGCTCGCCCATCTTCTCGGCGAGGCGGGCGAGCTCGTCGTCGAACGTGTCGACCTCGTGGGCGCGCAACCGCAGCACCGGGTCACCCCACTGCCGCACCTGCGCGATCGCCAGCTGCCGGCGGATCACGACGTCGGCATCGAGCTCGTCGTCGTCGTCGTCCTCGAAGTGCTCTTCGCTCGTCTCGCTCACGGGGCGGGATTCTACCGGCGTCGGTCAGAGAGATTGCGGGTCGACGTCGACGACCACGGTGAGGCCGTCGCGGCGCATCGCGGGAGCGGCTGCAGCGAGCAGGTGCGCGGCCTGCGCGGCGACACGGCGCGGGCTGTCGGTCTTGGCGATCAGCTGGGCGCGATGACGGCCGCGCAGGCGCAGCAGCGGGGCCGGGCCGACCGTCTCGGCACCGTCCAGGCGGCCGCGCAGCTCGCGCAGCAGCAGCAGCGTCGGCTCGGCCGTCGGCCCGGTGACGAGGATGCGCACGAGGTGGCGGAACGGCGGGTAGCCGAGCTCGCGGCGACGCTCCAGCTCGTCCTCGAGGAAGCCGGCAACGTCATGGCGGCGCGCGTAGAGGAACGGCCGCGCCTCCGGGTCGAAGGTCTGGACGATGACGCGGCCGGGGCCGTCGCGGCCGCTGCGCCCGGCGAGCTGGGTGACGAGCTGGAAGACGCGCTCCTCGGCGCGGAAGTCTGGCATGGCAAGACCCGTGTCGGCATCGACGACGGCGGCGAGGGTGACGCCGCTGAAGTGATGGCCCTTCGCCACCATCTGCGTGCCGAGCAGGACGGCGCGGTCGGCGGCGGCGAAGCGCTCGAGGGCGCGGACGAGCGTCTCGGGGTCGTCCACCGCATCGGCGTCGAGCCGCACGAGCTCCAGCTCCGGGAAGGCGGCGGCGAGCTCCTTCTCCAGGCGCTGCGTGCCTGCACCGAGGCGCGCCAGGTCGGCCGAGCCACAGGCGGGGCAGGCCGGCGGCAGCGGCTCCGAGTAGCCGCAGTGGTGGCAGGCAAGGCGGCCGTCGTCGTGGAGGACGAGCGAGACGTCACAGGCGCCGCAGCGGCGGGTGCGACCACACGCGCGGCAGTGGACGGCCGGGGCGATGCCGCGCCGGTTGAGCAGCAGGATCGCCTTGCCGCCCTCCTCGGACACCTTGCCGAGCGCGGCGAGCAGCGGTGCGGACAGCGGGTAGCCCGCCTCGCGGCGCAGGTCGACGATGCGCACCGTCGGCAGCTCGCCGCCGAGCCGGCCGCCTAGCTCCAGCCGGCGCAGCGCCAGCCAGCTCTCGGGCCGTGGCGTCGCGCTGCCGTACACCGCGACCGCGCCCTCCAGGGCGGCACGCTTCGCAGCGACGGTGCGCGCGTCGTAGCGCGGGTCGGAGTCCTGCTTGTAGGCCGGGTCGTGCTCCTCGTCCAGCACGATCAGCCCGAGGCCGTGCATCGGCGCGAAGATCGCGCTGCGCGCTCCCACGACGATGCGTGCCTCCCCGCTCGCGATCCGCTCGCGCTCGTCGCGGCGCTCGGCATCGGTCAGGCCGGAGTGCAGGATCGCGACGCCATCGCCGAAGCGGGCACGGAAGCGCCCCACCGTCTGGGGCGCCAGCGCGATCTCGGGCACCAGCACGATCGCACCCCGCCCGCGCGCCAGCGTCGCGGCGCACGCCTGCAGGTAGACCTCGGTCTTGCCGCTGCCCGTCGCGCCCGAGAGCAGGAAGTGCGCGCCCTTGCGGGCGTCCAGCTCCTCGACGATGGCGGCGATCGCGGCCTGCTGCGGGTCGCTGAGCCGCTCCGGCGCAGCCTCGCCGCCGGAGAGGCCGTGGCGCTCACCGGGAGCCGCCTGCACCTTGCGGCGGGCCGGCCGCTCGGGCGCCACCAGCGCCAGGGCACGGCCAGGCGTCGAGCCGTAGTAGTCGGCCAGCCACAGCGCCAGCTGCACGAGCGCCTCGGGCAGCACGTGCACCACCTTCTCGACCGGCGCCACGGTCACGCCCGGCGGCGCCTCCACCCCGGCCTCGACGACGACACCGCGCACCTTCCGCCCGGCGAGCCGCACCTGCACCACGGCACCCGGCCCGACCCCTTCCGGCGCCTCGTAGGTGAACGGGCGCGCCAGGTTGCGGGTGGTGACGAGCGGGAAGACGGAGACGAGCGGCACGGGGCCAGCCTAGCCCCCGCCTACACCAGCCCGTTGCGCTGTGCCCAGAGGGCGGCCTGCGTGCGGTCGGTGACGCCGATCTGCGAGAACACGCTCGTCAGGTGCGCCTTCACGGTCTTCTCGCTGATCTCGAGGCGACGCGCGATCTGCTTGTTGGCGAGACCGGCAGCAACCAGCAGGAGCACCTCGCTCTCGCGGGCGCTCAGCGTGATGGCCTGCCGGTCGCTGCGCGCCCGGATCACGGCGTGTGCGGCTTTCGGCGCGAGCGGCGACTCGCCGCGGGCGGCGGCGCGGATGCCGCGGATCAGGTCGTCCGGCTCGGCATCCTTCAACAGGTAGCCGACGGCGCCCGCGTCGAGCGCCCGGAGGATGCGGTCACGGTCGGAGAACGAGGTCAGCACGACGACGGCGACGCCCTCCACCTGCTCGACGATGCGGCGGGTCGCCTCGATGCCGTCCATCACCGGCATCTCGAGATCCATCAGCACGACGTCGGGACGCTCACGCACCGCGAGCTCGACGGCCTCGGCGCCGTTCGCGGCCGCACCGACAAGATCGAAGTCCTCGACGCCGCCCAGGAGCTGCGCGAGCCCCGTGCGCACCAGCACGTGATCCTCGGCGAACATCAGGCGGATCATCGGCAGGGGACCTCGGCGCGCAGCGTGGCGCCCTGGCCGGGAGCAGTCTCGACCTCGAGCGTCCCGCCCGCGTCGCGGACGAGGTCACCGAGCAGGCGCAGGCCGAAGCTGCGGGCACCCACGGCTGCCGGGTCGAAGCCGCGGCCGTTGTCGGTGACGACCACCGAGGCGCGGCCGCCCTCCGCCGAGATGGTGACGTCGACCACTGTCGCTGCCGCGTGGGCGAGCACGTTGCGCAGCGCCTCCTGGGCGATCCGGAAGAGCATCCCCTCCGCCGCCGACGGCAGCTCGAGATCGGCGGGAACGCTGAGGTTGGCGGTGAGGCCGCGCAACGGGAACGGCGCAACGACGTCGCTGAGCGCGGCGGCGAGGCCGGCGCGGTGCAGGTCGGGCGGGTAGATCTCGACGAGCAGGCTACGCAGCTCACGGATCGCCTGGCGGGTCGCCGCTGCGCCCTCCCTGAGCGACTCGCCGACGAGGGTGCCCCCGTTGCGCTCGGCCGCGGCCGACAGCGAGTAGGTGACTCCGGCGAGGCTCTGGACGACGCCGTCGTGGAGGTCACGGGCGATGCGCCGCCGCTCGATGTCGGAGGCCTGGATGGCCCGCAGCAGCAGCTCCTCACGCTCACGCTGGCTCTCGCGCAGGCGCCGGGCAAGACGCAGGGCGAGCGGCACCTGCACGAGCCACAGCAGGCCGAGGCCGCCGAGCACGGCCGGGGCGAACGAGAGCCAGAGCCGCCGACCGCTCGCCGCAACCGAGCGGTAGCGCTGGTAGGTCTCGAACAGCACGGGCCGGCCGGACGTGGTGTGGATCGCCAGGTAGACCTCGAGCAGCTTCCGCCCGCGCGGCTCGAGCGCGTTCTCGGGCTGTGAGAGGTTGCTGATACCCGCCGCGACGCCGCCGCCATGCAGGATCTCCAGCTCGTCGTCGCCGAGCGGGAACGTCTTGCCGATCAGTCGCTGGTCGTCGGAGTAGAGGATCTCGCCGGTCGTCGACCAGATCTTGACGCGGACGATCGGGTCGTGCAGCACGCGCCCGCGCACCGCGGCGTCCACGGCTGCGAACGTCGCCGGGTCGCGCGTGAGGATCCCCTCGCCCAGCAGCGGCTCGACGATGCCCTCGCCGGCGATCCGGGTCAGCACCTTGGCATCGCGGACAGCCTCGCGCTGGCCGGTGCTACGGATGTAGACGATCCCCGCCACGCCGAGCACGGAGAGCACGACGAAGCCGCTGACCACGAACGAGGCGACGCTCGAGCCACGCCACCACTTCGCCCCCAGGCGCCTCAGGCTCTCTGCAATCCGCTGCATCGTCTCGGGGCAGCATGACAGCAGGCGCCCCGGGACTGCGGGCGCCTGCTGCGGATACGACGTGCGGAAGCGGGTCTCGATCGGAGCTCAGACCTTCGCTGCGGGCGTGCCGGCCGTCGTCCACCTGGAGGCGAGGACAGCGCCGGTGGCGGCGTCGGTGACGACGATCTCGATCTTGAAGGTCGTGCGCTGCGGCAGGCCGCCGAACTGCAGCAGGCCCTTGGCACCCTTGCCGGCGAGCAGCGGCGTGGTCTCGGCGTCATACGACTGCAGCAGCTCGCCCGTGCCCCACTTCGAGAAGTTGACGTGGACGACGACCGTCTCGGGGAGCGTCGAGCAGCTCGTGACCGCGTAGTCGCCGCTGACCTGGAAGCCGAACGCAGGCTCGCCACCGGCCTTCTTGCCGAGCACGCTCACGCTGGTCACGGTGGCGCAGGGCGTGGTGACAGGTGCCGGCGTCGGCGGCGTGACGATGCCGCCCGAGCCTATCTCTTTGGCCAGCGCGGCCGGGACGGCGAGCACGGCAGCAGCAGCAACGACACCAAGGAAAAGCACGAGCTTCTTCATTCGGTAATTCCCCTCCAGAGGTCTGAAACAGCAGTGACCTGCAGGCTGGAGGGGGCCAGGGCCGATCCGCAATCGGACATTGGTCGTAGGACCTACGCTCGTCGCGGCCGTCGCGGCCGCCAGACCCCGGAGGGCTAGACGCCGAGGCCGACGAGCAGGAAGTCCGTGCCGAAGCCGAGCACCAGGCCGAGGGTGACGCCCCAGGCGACGAGCGTCGAGCGGCCGAAGGTGCGGCACACCATGAGCAGCTGCAGCACGACGTAGAGGATCGAGCCGGCGGCGAGCGCGAGGAACGCGATCGAGACTGCCTCGTTGACCCACGCCTGCCCGAGGACGGTGCCGAGGAAGGTCGGGCCGCCGCCGATCAGGCCGAGCAGCAGCAGGAAGCGCCAGGACGGCCGCTCCCGGTCGCCGGCCAGCGGTGCGACGATGCCGAAGCCCTCGGTGGCGTTGTGCAGGCCGAAGCCGACCATCAGGGCGACGGCCAGCTGGATCTCACCGGAGGAGGCGGACTGGCCGATGGCGAGGCCCTCGGCAAAGTTGTGCAGGCCGATGCCGGTGGCGATCAGCACGGCCAGGAAGCGCCCCGCCGACATGCCGCGGTGCTGCGCGGCTGCGGCTGCCTTCTCGGGGAACTCGTGGGCAGAGGCGGCGCCTGGGCCGAGCAGCGAGCGGCGGCGCATCCCGTGCATCCAGCGCTCGTAGCCGATCAGACCCATGAAGCCGACGCCGAAGCCGCCCAGCAGGAGCGCGGCGTAGCCGGCGAACGTGCCGTAGTCGTGGTCGGTCAGTGCGGCCTCGACCGGCTCGACGCCGCCGGACATGACGTCCCAGAAGAGGAAGACGAGCACGCCGGTCGCCGTGGCCGTGAGGAAGGCCTTCAGCCCGGTGCTCGGGTTCTTCAGGCGGGCCGCGGGGAGGCCGAGCAGGATCGTCGCGCCTGCGACGCCGCCAAGGAGGAGAACCTGTCCCGTACCCATGTAAGGCATACCTTACACGGCCTAGGCCATGTCGCGAACGTTCAGGTGTCACGCGCTGGCGAGGGCGCTAGAGTGCGCCCAGCATGGCACACGGGCATTCCACCGACGAGTACCTCGAGACGATCTACTTCCTCGCCTTTCCGATCGGGGAGTACCGTAGCGCCGGCCCCGGCAGCCCCACGCTCGCCTCACGCGTCGCCGAGATGCTCGGCGTGACGCGCGCCTCGGCGGGCGAGATGCTGAAGCGCCTGGAGGCCGAGGGCCTCGTTGAGCGCGGCGAACACAAGGAGGCGATCCTCACGGCGAGCGGCCGCATCCGGGCCGAGCAGGTCGTGCGCCGTCACCGCATCATCGAGTGCTGGCTGACCGGCTTCCTCGGCTACACCGCAGCCGAGGCGCACGTCCACGCCGATGACCTCGGCGACTCGTTCAGCGACGAGATGATCGAGCGCATGCACGAGAAGCTGGGCCGCCCCGCCCGCTGCCCGCACGGCTGGCCGGTCGAGACGACGTTCGAGCAGGAGGAGAACCGCGAGCTCACGCCGCTCTCCGCGCTCGTTGCCGGCGACAGCGCCGAGATCGTCCGCCTGGCCGAGCACGACGGCGACCTGCTGCACTGGTTCTACGAGAGCGGCCTCGCTCCCGGCACGCGCGTCGAGGTCGAGACGGCGCAGCCGGGCGGGGGGGCCACGGTGCGCATCGCCGCCGGCGCACTGCAGCTGGACGAGCGGTCGGCCGCGGGCCTGTACGTCCGCCGCGCCGGCTGAACCCGCGCCGCTCGCGAGCGCGCCAGAATTGGACGAGGCCCGCCGGAGCGGGCCTCGTCGCCGAGCCAGGTGCGCGCTGCGGGCCTAGAGGCCGGCGGCTGCCCGCAGCGTTGCGGCCTTGTCGGTGCGCTCCCACGTGAAGTCGTGGTCGTCGCGGCCGAAGTGGCCGTACGCGGCCGTCTTGCGGTAGATCGGGCGACGCAGGTCGAGGTCGCGCACGATCGCGGCCGGACGGAAGTCGAAGACCTGCTTGACGAGGGCCTCGATCTGCTCAACCGGGATGACCTCGGTGCCGAACGTCTCGACCTGCACCGAGACCGGGTGCGCCACACCGATGGCGTAGGCGACCTGGAGCTCGCAGCGGTCAGCGAGGCCAGCGGCGACGACGTTCTTCGCGACGTAGCGCATCATGTACGCGGCCGAGCGGTCGACCTTGGTCGGATCCTTGCCCGAGAAGGCACCGCCGCCGTGGCGGGCCGAGCCGCCGTAGGTGTCGACGATGATCTTGCGGCCGGTGAGGCCGGTGTCGCCCATCGGCCCGCCAACGACGAAGCGGCCGGTCGGGTTGACGAGGACGAAGTCCTTGTCGGAGAGGCTCTTCTGGTCGTAGAGATCCTTGGGCAGGATCGGCCCGATCACGTGCTCGATCAGATCGGGCTTGATCAGCGTCTGCGCGTCGGCGCCCTCGCCGTGCTGGGTGGAGATCAGCACGCGCAGGATCTCGACGGCGCGCTGGCGGCCGTGCTCGTCCACCTCGTAGCGCACGGTGACCTGCGTCTTGCCATCGGGGCGGAGGTATGGCAGCACGCCGCCCTTGCGCACCTCGCTGAGACGCTGAGCCAGCTTATGCGCCAGCATGATCGGGAGGGGCATCAGCTCCGCCGTCTCGTTGCAGGCGTAGCCGAACATCATTCCCTGGTCGCCGGCGCCCGTCTGGTCGAGCGGGTCGTCGTCGCCGGGCTGCCGCTGCACCTCGAACGAGGTGTCGACGCCCTGGGCGATGTCGCGCGACTGCTCGTCGAGCGCGACGATCACGCCGCAGGTGTCGGCGTCGAAGCCGTACTTGCCCCGGTCGTAGCCGATCGCCTTGATCCGCTCGCGCACCAGGCGCTGGATGTCGACGTAGGCAGTCGTGGAGATCTCGCCGGCAACAACGACGAGTCCGGTGGTGAGAAGCGTCTCGCAGGCGACGCGGCCCATTGGGTCCGCGGCGAGCACCGCATCAAGCACCGAATCGGAGATCTGATCGGCGATCTTGTCGGGGTGGCCCTCGGTGACGCTCTCCGAGGAGAAGATGAACTCGCGCTTGGCCATATGTCCGCAAGGCTACCGGAGGCGGCGGCGCTACTCGCTGCGGTAGCGGCGCCCCATGAGGGTCGCGGCGAGATCGCCGCTGCTCTCGCCCTCGAGCACGCGGCAGACGCCCTCGGTGATCGGCAGCTCGACGCCAAGGCGGTGGCCCAGGTCGCGCAGCGTTGGCGCGGTGGTGATGCCCTCGACCGTGCCGATGCGCTCGATCGCCTCGGCGGCGGTGGCCCCCTGCGCGATCAGCTCGCCGGCGTGGCGGTTGCGGCCGTGGCGGCTCCAGCAGGTGACGATCAGGTCGCCCATCCCGGCCAGGCCGGCGAAGGTCTCGGGGCGGCCGCCCGCGGCAAGGCCCAGGCGGGCCATCTCGGCGAGCCCGCGCGTGATGATCGCCGCCTTCGCGTTGTCGCCCAGCTCCAGGCCGTCCACGGCGCCGGCGGCCAGGGCGATCACGTTCTTGGCGGCTGCGCACAGCTCGACGCCGACGAGATCGCTGTTGACGTAGGCGCGGAAGGTGAGCGAGCCGATCGCGTGCTGCAGCTGCTCGGCCAGGGCGAGGTCGTCGCTGGCGATCGTGGCGGCCGCAGGCAGGTCCTCGGCGATCTCCTCGGCAAAGTTGGGGCCGCTGAGCACGGCGACGCTCCGGCCGCGCACGAGGGTCGAGAGGCGCGCGCCGCTCTCGGGGTCGAGGCCCTTGGTCAGGCTCAGCACGGGCGCGCTGCCCGGCAGGCTCTCGACGACGCCGCGGAACGCCCGGCTCGGTACCGCCACCACGATCACGTCGGCGGCGGCGAGCGGCGCAGCGGCGATCGTCGTCGCGCGGATGCCGTGGAGGTCGCCCTCCGGCAGGTAGCGCTCGTTCCGCCCGGTCTGCGTGATCTGCGCGGCGAGTGCCGCATCGCGGCAGGCCAGCGTCACCTCGTGCCCGCTGTCGTGCTCGTGGACGAGCCGCGCAAACGCGCTCCCCCACGCTCCGGCACCAACGACAACCCACTTCACCGGAGCGGCTCCACGTGCTAGCCGCGTCCGACGAAGTCGATCGAGACGGGCACCCCCTGGAGTGCGAACCGCTCGCGGAACTGGTTCTCGACCCAGTAGCCGTAGTCACGGGTGACGAGGCTCGGGTCGTTGACGAAGATGCGGATGCGCGGCGGCCGCGTCTGGATCTGCACGCCGTACAGCAGGTTGAGCCGCTTCTGGCCGCGCGACGGCGCCTGGCGCATCGCGCTCAGCTCCTTCAGGAAGCGGTTCAGCTCCGGCGTCGGGATGCGGTAGCGGTGCTTCAGCCCCAGCTCCTCGACGCGGTCGAGCAGCTTCTGCAGGCCACGACCCGACTTGGCCGAGATGGCGACGACCGGCGGGCGCTGGCGGAGCCGCGTCGTGATCTCCGGCCGGATCATCTCCATGTCCATGTCGTTGATGTCCCACTTGGACAGCACGACGAGGGTCGAGCACATCGCCTTGCGCGCCTCGTCGGCGACCGAGAGATCCTGGTCGACGAGGCCCTCAGAGGCATCGATCAGCACGAGCGCGACATCGGCGCGATGCGCCGCCTGGAGCGCACGCAGCTCGGAGTAGTAGTCGACACCCTGGCGCTGATGCCGCTTGCGGCGCAGGCCGGCCGTGTCCACGAGGATGAAGGTCTTGTCACCGCGCGTCATCACGGTGTCGATCGAGTCGCGCGTCGTGCCCGGGATCTCCGAGACGAGCACGCGATCGCCACCGACGAGCGCGTTGAGCAGGCTCGACTTGCCGACGTTCGGGCGACCCAGGATGGCGACGCGGATTGCCTCGTCGCCGACCTCCATGCCGGCGTTGCCGGGCAGGTGCGAGATGACCAGGTCGAGCAAGTCGCCGGTGCCGTGGCCGTGCAGCGCCGACAGCGGGTACGGCTCGCCGATGCCGAGCCGGTGGAACTCGAGCGCCAGCAGATCCTTCTTCGGATCGTCGATCTTGTTGGCGATCAGGATCACCGGCTTCTTGGAGATGCGGATGATCGAGGCGAGCTCCTCGTCGCCCGGCGTGATGCCGTGACGCGCGTCCACGACGAACAGCACAAGGTCGGCCTCGTTGATCGCTGCCTTGGCCTGCCGCGCGACGCCCTGCACGATCGGGTCGTCGCTCGCGATGTCGACGCCGCCCGTGTCCACGATGCGGAAGCGGTGACCGACCCACTCGCAGATCAGCTCCTTGCGATCGCGCGTCACACCGGGCATGTCGTGCACGACCGCGGCGCGCGACTGCGTCAGCCGGTTGATCAGGGTCGACTTGCCGACATTCGGGAAGCCGACGATGGCAACCGTGCCGAGCAAGGGCTCGACGGGCGGCTCGGGGGGCGGCAGCAGATAGCCGTCGTCGTCGAGGAGGATGGGGTCGTCGCTCATGGGCGTGAAGGGAGTGTCGCGGTGCGCGGGCGCCCGTCCTCGTGGACGGTCGCGAGCCACTTCCAGAGCCGAAGCAGCTCGGCCTGGATCGCTTCGGAGGCTTCACGATAGCCCTTCCCGTTGCGCGGGAGGTGATCGAAGCGCATCTCGGGCCCCCAGACGATGCTCACGGGGGCGAAATTTCCGGGCTTCCACTCGTGCGATCCGTAGATCGCGCCGGGGATCACGGGGACGCCTTCCTGGAGCGCCGCCATCGCCGCGCCAGGCTGCACCTCGCCGGGCACGCCGCTGCGCTGGCGCGTTCCCTCGGCGAAGATGCCCAGCAGGTGGCCGTCCTTGACGACCTTGCGCATGTGGCGCACGGCGTCGCGATCGGTCTCGCCGCGGCGGACGCTGAAGGTGCCGAACGCGCGGATCAGCTCGCCCAGGCCAGGCACGTGGTGCGCCTCGCTCTTGGCCATGTAGCGGATCGTGCGCGGGCAGGCGACGCCGAAGGCCGCCGGGTCGATCCAGTGAAAGTGGTTGAGCGCGAGCACGGCTCCCCCGGTCTTCGGCACGTTCTCCTTGCCGTAGACCCTGAGGCGCGCGGTGCTGAGCACGGCCGGCGAGATCGTGCAGCGGCCGAGCACCCAGACGGCGTCGACGCCGTTCACGCGGCACGCTCCCGGGCGAGCAGCTCGATGCGCTCGACAACCTGGTCGATGCCGAGCCCCGTCGTGTCGAGCCGGACGGCGTCGAGGGCAGGCTGCATCCGCTCGGCGTCGCTGGCATCACGGGCGAGCAGCGCAGCAGCGTCGGCGGTCGGCCGCTCGGCGAGGCGGCGACGGACGCGCTCCTCCGGGTCGGCGACCAGATAGACCTTCAGCTCGGCCTGCGGCGCGACGACCGTGCCGATGTCACGGCCCTCCATCACGCAGTCGACGACGAGCGACAGCTCGCGCTGGCGG
This sequence comes from Actinomycetota bacterium, assembly GCA_947507735.1. Classification (GTDB taxonomy): domain Bacteria; phylum Actinomycetota; class Thermoleophilia; order Gaiellales; family Gaiellaceae; genus CANFDS01. The sequence goes on along the minus strand of CANNRA010000005.1, from coordinate 12,119 downwards.
TCGCGCATCACCGCGCGCACCGGCGGGTGCGCCGACACCGCCGAGACGACGGCGTCCACCTGCGCCGTGCGGATCTCTGCGGTCACGTCGTGGCCGGCGATGGTAACGGTGCCCCCGACGCCAAGCTCGACGGCGTTGGCCCGGGCCAGGGCGCCGAGCGCAGCCGCGTCGACCGGATCGATGCCGTCGCGCAGCGCCAGCCAGGCGAGCGCGCGGTACATCGCACCGGTGTCGAGGTAGCGGAAGCCGAGGCGCTGCGCGAGCGCCCGCGCGACGGTGGACTTGCCTGCGCCGGCCGGGCCGTCGATCGCGACGATCACCGGGTCACCACCGAGTCGAGCAGCGAGAAGAAGCCGGGGAAGCTGACGCCCACGGCCTCGGCGTCCTCGATGCGCACGCCTTCCTTCGAGTACAGCCCTGCGATGGCTCCGAGCATGGCGATCCGATGGTCACCGGCCGAGCGGACGACGCCGCCCCGCAGCCGGGCCGGGACGCCCAGCACCTTGAAGCCGTCGGGGAACTCGGTGATGCGGACGCCCATCGGGCGCAGCGCCTGCACGACCGTGTCGATGCGGTCGGTCTCCTTGGCCCGCAGCTCCTCGGCACCACGGACGCTGCTCGTGCCGCGCGCAACGGCGGCAGCCATGGCGAACAGCGGCAGCTCGTCGACGAGCAGCGGTACCTCGCTCGCATCGATCTGCGTGGCCACCAGCTCGGAGGCGACGACCTCGATGTCGGCGACCGGCTCGCCACCGACGACGGTGCGGTTGTAGAGGGAGATGCGCGCGCCCATCCGCTCAAGCACGTTGAGGAAGCCGATGCGGGTCGGGTTGACATCCACCCCGTGCAAGCGCAGCTCGGAGCCGGGCACGAGCGAGGCGGCGAGCAGGAACGGCGCGGCCGACGAGAAGTCGCCGGGCACGTCGATCGAGAAGGGCTTGAGCGACTGGGCGGGCCAGACGCTGATCTCGTTGCCGACCTTCGAGACGCGCACGCCGGCAGCGCGCAGCATCCGCTCGGTGTGGTCGCGCGTTGCCTCGGGCTCGACCACGATCGTCGGCCCCTCCTCGGCGAAGAGGCCGGCCAGCAGGATCGCCGACTTGACCTGGGCGCTCGCCACCGGCAGCTCGTAGCGGATCGGCTGCAACGGCCCGCCGGTGATGGTCAGCGGCGCATGGCCGTCGGTCGTCTCGATCTGAGCGCCCATCTCGCGCAGCGGCAGCGCGATGCGCTCCTGCGGCCGCGAGGAGAGGCTCTCATCACCGATCAGCTCGAAGCGACCGGGCTGTCCGGCGAGGATGCCGCTGATCAGGCGCATCAGCGTGCCGGCATTGCCGCAATCGACAGGCCCGGCCGGCGGCGTCAGGCCGCGCAGGCCGACGCCGGTGACGCGGATCAGGTCGCTGTCGAGGTCAAGCTCGACGGTGGCGCCCAGGGCGCGCACCGCGTCCGCGGTGCTCATCGTGTCGGCCGAGCGGCCGAGGCCGCGGATTTCGCTGACGCCGTCGGCGAGCGCGCCGAGCAGCAGCGCGCGATGCGAGATCGACTTGTCGCCGGGGACACGGATGTCGCCGCGCAGGGAGGTGACGGGGGCGACGAAGGTCACAGGGCCTCCAGCACCGGCAAGACGACGGCGTCGTAGCCCTGGCCGCGCACGATCTCGGCGGCGCGGCGGGCCTCGGTCTCGCCCGCGACGATCAGCTCCAGCTGGCCTCCGCGTTCGACCGAATGGTGGTGCAGCTCGAGATCCTCGATGTTGATCCTCTCCGCGCCTAGCGCCTGGGTAATCTCGGCGAAGGCGCCGGGCCGATCGGGCAGATGGATAGAGAGCCGCTGCAGCGCGCCGGGGTCGGGGAACGCCCGTTCCAGCAGGCGCCGCCGGTTGACCGAGGCCTCGCCGATCCAGCCCGCAAGGAAGCCGGCGTCGTCGGCGACGAGCGCGGCCTCCAGCTGCTCCACCAGGCGGCGGTGCTCGCGCAGGCTCTCGAGCACGGCGTCGCGGTTCTGCAGGAAGATCTCGGTCCAGAGCCGCGGGTTGGAGCCCGCCACGCGGGTCATGTCCCTGAGCGAGCCGCCTGCTGCAGCGAGCGGCTCGTGGCCCTCGATGCGCGTGGCGCCCGCCTGGTTGACGAGCAGGTTGGCAAGCGCGTGCGGCAGGTGGCTGGTCAGCGCCACCAGGCGGTCGTGCGAGGCCGGGTCGACGGCGACCGGGGTCGCGCCGAGGTCGCCGACGAAGCCGTGCAGCAGTCGGTAGCGCTCGGGCGGCGTGGCGGCCGTGGGCGTCAGGAACCAGGTGGCGCCGTCGAACAGCTCGGCCTTCGCGTGGGCGGGGCCACGCGCCTCGCCGCCGGCCATCGGGTGGCCGCCGATGAAGCGCTCGGAGCCGGCCCCTGCCGCGCACACCGCAGTCTTGGTCGAGCCAACGTCGGTGACGGTGGTCTCCTCGCCGCTGCCGGCGAGCGCCAGGGCGACCTGCTCGGCGAGCGCGCCGACCGGCGCGCAGACGACGACGAGGTCGGCGCCCGCGACTGCCGCGGGAAGCGTGGCCGCAGCGGCGTCGATGGCGCCACGCGCGGCGGCGAGGGCGGAGGCCTCCGGATCGAGATCCCAGCCGGTGACCGTGGGAACGCCGGCCCGCTTCGCGGCAAGGCCGATCGAGGCGCCAATCAAGCCGGTGCCGAGAATTGCCAGACGACGGACGGCCATCAGGCGGGGCGGCTCGGGAACACGTCGCGCTGCCGCATCGTCTCGGCCACGCGGAAGGCGAGGTCGAGCGACTGGCGCGCGTTGAGGCGCGGATCGCAGAGAGATTCGTAGCGGTGGCTGAGCTGCTCCTCGAGCACGCTGGCCGAGCCGCCCAGGCACTCGGTGACGTCCTCGCCGGTGAACTCCAGATGGACACCGCCCGGCCACGCGCCCTCGGCCCAGCAGCACTGGAAGAAGGCGTCGAGCTCGGCCATGATCGCGTCGAAGTCGCGCGTCTTGACGCCGGTCTTCGTCTTGATCATGTTCGCGTGCATCGGGTCGCAGACCCAGATGACGGTGTGCTCGGCCTCCTTGATCGCCTGCAGCAGCAGCGGCAGCCGCTCGTGCACCTTCTCGGCGCCCATGCGCACGATGAAGGTGAGGCGACCGGGGATGCGGTCGGGGTTGAGCCGGTCGGCGAGGGCGACTGCCTCTGCCGGCGAGGTGGCAGGGCCGAGCTTGACGCCGATCGGGTTGTGCACGCGCGAGAAGAACTCGACGTGGGCCGCGTCGGGCTGGCGCGTCCGCTCGCCGATCCACAGCATGTGCGCCGAGCAGTCGTACCAGTCGCCCGTGATCGAGTCGCGGCGCGTCAGCGCCTCCTCGTAGTCGAGCAGCAGGCCCTCGTGGCTCGTCCAGACGTCCACCTCGTGCAGCGCACGCTCGGCCTGGAGATCGATGCCGATCGCCGACATGAACGCAAGGGCGCGCTCGATGCCCTCGGCGAACTCCTCGTAGCGCTTGCCCTCCGGCGAGGATGCGACGAAGTCCTTGTTCCAGGTGTGCACCTGGTTGAGGTCAGCGAAGCCGCCCTTGGTGAAGGCGCGCAGCAGGTTGAGCGTCGCAGCCGACTGGTGGTAGGCCTCGACCATCCGCTCGGGGTCGGGCGTGCGCGCGGCCAGCGTCGGCTCGTCGCCGTTGATCGTGTGGCCGAAGAAGGAGGGGATCTCGACGCCGTCAACCAGCTCGGTCGCGGCGGAGCGCGGCTTGGCGAACTGGCCGGCGATCCGGCCCACCTTCACGACCGGCAGCGTGGCGCCGTAGGTGAGCACCGCCGACATCTGCAGCAGCACCTTCAGCTTCTCGCGGATCGTGATCGCGCTGAAGTCGTTGAACGACTCGGCGCAGTCGCCGGCCTGGAGCAGGAAGGCACGGCCGGCCTGCACCTCGGCCAGGGCTGCGCGCAGGTTGCGGGCCTCCCCGGCAAAGACCAGCGGCGGCATCTTGCGCAGGCGCGCGACGGCGTCGGTGGCAGCGGCAGGGTCGGGCCACGCGGGCTGGTGGAACGCCTGCGTCTGCCGCCAGGCAGACGGCGTCCAGGTGGTGTCGGTCGCGGACATCGTGCTCAAGTGTAGATGCGCCGCGCGAGCGGCTATCCTGCGGCCGCCCATGCGCATCCTCTCAGGCATCCAGCCCACCGGCGACAAGCACCTCGGCAACTACTCCGGAGGCTTCCGGCAGTACGTCGAGACGCAGGAGCGCGGCGACGCGTTCTTCTGCATCGTCGACCTCCATTCGATCACCGTGCCGTACGACCCGGCGGCGCTGCGCAGCTCGACGCTCGACCTCGCGGCGATGCTGTTCGCGGTCGGCCTCGACCCGCAGCGCTCGACGGTGTTCGTGCAGAGCCACGTCAAGGCGCACGCCGAGTCGGCCTGGCTGCTGCAGGCGGTCGCGAGCTACGGCCAGCTCGGCCGGATGACCCAGTTCAAGGACAAGGGCGAGGGCAAGGACTTCGTGTCGGCCGGCCTGTTCACCTACCCGGTGCTGATGGCGGGCGACATCCTGCTCTACCAGGCCGATCTGGTGCCGATCGGCGACGACCAGCGCCAGCACCTGGAGCTCGCGCGCGACGTCGCGCAGAGCTTCAACTCGCGCTTCGGCGAGACGTTCAAGCTGCCGGAGGGCGTCTACCCGACGGTCGGCGCGCGGATCATGGATCTGCAGGAGCCGACGCGGAAGATGTCGACGACGAACGGCACGCCGCAGGGCACCGTGCGCCTGATCGACGAGCCAGACGTGATCCGCAAGAAGTTCAAGACGGCGGTCACCGACAGCGGGCGCGAGGTACGCCGCGGCGACGACAAGCCGGGCATCACGAACCTGATCGACATCCTCTCGGTGGCAACCGGCGAGACGCGCGAGCAGATCGAAGCGCGCTACGCCGACGGCGCCGGCTACGGCCAGTTCAAGGGCGACGTCGGCGAGGCGGTGGTCGAGCTGCTCACCCCCATCCGCGAGCGCTACCTGCTGCTGCGCTCCGACGAGGCCGAGCTGCTGCGGCTGCTGCGCACCGGTGCCGAGAAGGCCACCGCCACCGTCGAGCCGACGCTGCGCGCGCTCTACGACCGCATGGGGTTCGTCCAACCGTGAGGCTCCGCCCGGTCGCGTCCGCCCTCGCGGCCGCTGCCGCCCTGGCGCTCGTCCTCCCTGCTCTGGCCACCGCCGCCCCGGCCACAGCCACCGCTCCCACCCGTGCCGCCCACGGCGGCGCCGACCCGCTCGTCTTCGTGCAGGCGGGCAGCGTCAAGCTGTGGAGCCCCGAGGACGGCCATGTCGCGACGATCGCCCGCAACGCCGGCGGCGACGTTGCCCTCTCGCCCGACGCCAGGCACGTCGCCTGGATCGCCAGGGACGGCTCGCTGCACGTCGTCGGCAGCGACGGCAGGGGCGACCGCCGCATCGCCAGGGGGCCGCTCGGCTCGCCGCTCTGGCGTTCGCTCACGCAGCTCGGCGTGACGCGCCCGGCCGGCGGCAGCTCGCTGGACGCCATCGCCTTCGACGTCGCCTCCGGCAAGGAGACGAGCATCGCCAGGAACGTCGAGAGCCAGGTGTTCCCGTTCGGCGGCGACCTCGTTGCGAAGCCGGCGCCCGGCTGCGCCACCGACGATCTCTACCTGGGCACGAAGCAGCTGACGAAGACGCCGCTCGACTCGGAGGCGCCGCTCGACACCGGCGCCGACGTCGGCATCGTCGCCGTCGTGCGCACGCAGGCGTCGTCGTTCCAGTGCGCGCCGAAGACCGTGCCGGTGCCCACAGCGCTACGCCTGTTCCAGGCGTCCGGCGCGGCGCGCACGCTGGTCAAGCTCGGCAAGCTCCCGGCAACCCAGCCCGCCGATGCGGCGTTCCGCGTCACCGGCACCGAACTCGCCTACATCACCGCGAAGGGCGACCTGGCCGTCCGCTCGTTCCTGACCCAGCAGGACCGGATCGTGGCCCGCGGGGCGGTTTCGGCGCTGGACTGGTAGAGGGAGCGAGGCTGCCCGGCAGGCTGGTCGCGCCGGGCACCGACGGACCCTCCTCGATGCGCGGAGGACGGCGCGGCGCGGTCGGCCGCTCGCGCGTGACAACGACGCTGCCCTTGGCGGCCGGCGTCCCGGGCTTGGCGCCCTCGCGCAGCCGCTCCACCTCGTTCTTCGAGAGGCGGCGGAACTGGCCCGCCTCGAGCCCTGCCAGGTCGAGCCCGGCGTAGCGGCTGCGATGCAGGCGGATGATGCGATGCCCGACGGCCTCACACATCCGCTTCACCTGGCGGTTGCGGCCCTCGTGGATGGTCAGCTCGACCACCGAGCGGGCGAGCCGCCGCACCTGGGCGGGCCCGGTCACGCCGTCCTCCAGCTCGACGCCACGCGCCAGCGCCAGCAGGTCGTCGTCGCTGGGAATGCCGCGCACGAACGCCTCGTAGACCTTGTCGATCTCGTAGCTCGGATGCGCGAGCCGGTTGGCGAGCGGGCCGTCGTTGGTCAGCAGCAGCACGCCGGTCGTGTCGGCATCGAGCCGGCCGATCGGGACGAGCCGCACGCCGACCGTCTTGACGAGATCGACGACGGTGGGCCGGCCGTGCGTGTCCTTGGCGGTCGAGACGACCCCGGCCGGCTTGTGCAGCAGCACCGTGATCAGCGTCTCGGCGGCGAGCGGCTTGTCGTCGAGCAGGACGGTGTCGGCGTCCTCGACCTGGGTGACGAGCCCGGCGACCGCGCCGTTGACGCGCACGCGCCCTGCGGCGATCAGCAGGTCGGCGTTACGGCGGGAGCAGACGCCCGCGCGGGCAAGGTAGGCGTTAAGGCGCATGGTCACATCGTCGCAGCAGCCGGGGCTGCCGGGGGGAGAACCGCAGCCAGGCGGCCCGGCGGCAGGCTAGCGAGGCGCCGCGGCAGGCTACGCACCGCGCGAGGCGGCGATCTGCTCGAGGCGCTTGCGGATCTCGGCAGCATCGCCGCCGAGGTCGTCGAGGCGGGGTAGCTCGGCGAGGCTGCCCAGGCCGAAGATGCGCTCGAAGAGCGGCGTCGTGCGGTACTCGATGGCACCGGCGTCGTCGCTGCGACCGGCCTCCGCGAGCAGGCCGCGCTCGACGAGGTTGGCGACGACGGAGTCGGCGGCGACGCCGCGCACGCGCGCGATGTCAGGCCGCGAGCAGGGGCCGAGGTACGCAACGATCGCGAGCGTCTCCAGCGCCGCCTGCGAGAGGCCGCGCTCGACGGGGCGCTCGAATAGCCGGCCGCACGCCTCGGCTGCGTCGCGCGAGGCGCGGAAGGCATAGCCGCCGGCGACATGCTCGAGCACGATGCCGCTCTCGCCCTCGGCGAAGCGGGCAGCCACGAGCTGGAGCGCCTCCTCGACGCGGGCGGCGTCGTCGGCTGCGGCTGCGGCGAGCTCCTCGACCGACAGCGGCTGCGAGGCCACGACCAGCAGCGCCTCGATGACGCGGGCGAGCTGCGTGACGGGCGGCGCGGCCTGGACTAGGCGGAGCGGGCGGTCCATGTGGTGCCCTCCTGCGCTGCGACCGCGGCGGGTGCGGTCGCGGCTGCGTCGTCCTCGAGCGAGAGGTCGAGACGGCTGACACGGATCGGTGCGAACGGCGCACCCTGCTCCAGCTCGACCTCGCCGGCCTTGCGCAGCTCGAGCAGCGCGAGGAAGGCGACGGCCTGGTCGACGCGCGGCAGGCCGGCGACCTCGGTGTCGAAGTCGAAGCGGCGACGGCGCGCGAGGACGCTGCGGAAGCGATCGAGGAACTGCGAGACCGGCGGGAAGCGCAGCTCCATGTGGCGCAGCGACACCGCCTTCGGCGGGATTGCCAGTGCCCGCAGCGCCTCGGCGAGCAGCGCGGGCGCCTGGGGCGCCAGCTTGCGCTCGGGGCGCGGCGCCAGCGGGGCCGGGCCGAGCCGGAAGAAGCGGTCGCCCTCTGCGGCGAGGCGGTCGGTGAGCCAGGCCGCAGCGGCCTTCATGCGGCGGTACTCGGCCAGGCGGCGCGCCAGCTCCTCGGCGGCCTCCTCGGGCTCCAGCTCGGCGAGCTCGTCGGCCTCGTCGGGGAACAGCCCGCGCGCCTTCAGCTCCAGCAGCGAGGAGATGAGCACGAGGAACTCGCCGCAGTCCTCCAGGTCGATCTCGTCGCGCTCGGCGAGGCGCTCGACGAACGCCACGACGACCTCCACGAGGTCGATGTCGACCAGCTCGAGCTCGTCGCGCAGGACGAGCGAGAGGAGCAGGTCGAACGGGCCCTCGAAGGCGTCCAGGTCGAGCACGAATTCCCGAGCGAGCATGGTGGGCAAGGTACCCAGGGCGTCGGACGAGCGGTCAGCTCCGGCCATGACCCTGCTTATTCGCCCCGGGGGTCAGGTTCTCCTGCGTGCTCGCTCCCCCGCCGCTGGAAGCGCAGCACGAGCGCCACCGAGCCGCCAAACACGAGCAGCGCCACCCACACGTTGACGCGCAGTCCCAGCACGTGGTGCGCCGGATCGATGCGCAGCAGCTCGAACCAGAAGCGGCCGAAGGTGTAGAGCGCGACGTAGAGGAAGAACAGCGCAGGCGGGCGGAAGCGCCAGCGGCGGCCGACCACGAGCAACGTCCCGCACACGGCGAGGTTCCAGAGCAGCTCGTAGAGGAACGTCGGCTGGAAGGTCGTCGCACTCAGGTAGCCGGCAGCCCGGTGCTCCGGGTCGATGCGCAGGCCCCACGGCAGCGCTGTCGGCCTGCCGTACAGCTCCTGGTTGAACCAGTTGCCGAGCCGGCCGATCGCCTGCGCCAGCGCGAGGCCCGGCGCCACCATGTCCATGCCGAGCCCGACGTTCGCCCCGGCCCGGCGCGCCACCACCGCCCCGCCCAGCACGCCGCCCAGGATCGCGCCCCAGATGCCGAGGCCGCCCTGCCAGATCGCCGCGAAGCCCCACCAGGCGTCCGGCAGCTGATCCCAGCTCGTGCTCACGTGGTAGAGCCGCGCGCCCACCACGCCCCAGAGGACGCCCCAGACGGTGACCCGGAAGACGAGCTCCCAGCTGACCTGCCCCGTGCGCACCCAGCGCCCGCCACCGAGCGCGACGGCAGCGGCGATCGCGACCACCAGGATCAGCCCGTAGAGCTGGATGTGCAGCGGCCCCAGGTCAAGGACGCCGGTGTGCGGCGAGGGAATCGACCCGAGAAGCAGCGCCGGTGCCTCCTGCTAGAGCAGGATGCGCGTTGCGATGTCGGCCGGGCAGCCGCGCTGGAGGAGCTGGACAGCCTGGTGCAGATCCACGTCGAGGCGCCCGGCGATCTCCGCAGCGGCATCCGCCGGGTAGCCCGCGCGCTCAAGCTCTTGGCGGCGCCAACGCTCGATGCGCTCGACTTCAGTCTCGGGTCTGGTGGTCTCGGTCGCTGTCATCTCGGACTCTCTCTGTGGCTGCATTCGCACCGACACGCGGATCGGATTCTTCCGATCCTGCTCCATCGTCGCACAAGCGAGGTGCCGTGGGAGGCAGTCGCACGTGGTTGCTGTGGCGGAGAGTAGCGGCACGCCTGGACAGCAAGCGAGCGCCGGGCGCGCTACAGCAGGATGCGCACGGCGGTGACCGACGGGCAGCCACGTGAGATGAGGTCGATGGCGGCATGCAGATCGACATCGGGGTGGATCGCCAGCTCGAACGCGTCGTCCGCGCTGTAGCCGGCGCGCTTCAGCTCGGACTCACGCCAGGCGAGGACGCGTTCCTCTTCGCCCTCGCGGCGCGCGAGCGGGATCTCGATGACATCGGTGTCGTCCATGACAATCGGTTGGTCGGTCACGGCGGCCCGGAATCTATCCCCCGAACGAGGGTTGCGGGGCCCGAGGGCCTAGCTGCCGCTGACGACGGCGGCCTCGCCGAGCAGGGCCTTCAGCTCGGCGAAGAAGTCGCCATCGGGATTGACGCGATAGCCGGGGCCCAGCTGCAGCGTCTTCAGCCCGAGCGAGGTGTCGAGCGCGAGGATCACCGGTGCGTCGCCGGGGTAGTCGAGCACGAGGCGGCCCAGCTCCTTGACGATGCCGGCGGTGGCCCGGCGCGCGTCGACGCGCAGGCGCACCTCGTTGCGCTCGGGCACGCTCTCGAAACCGCTGATCTCCAGGGCAACGAGCTTGGTCTCGCCCTCCTGCTTGTGGTCGACGCGTGCCTTCATGACGACGATCTGGTCGATCTGGCAGAGGGCGCGCGCGGCGGCGTAGAGCTGCGCGAAGACGACAACCTCGAGGCCCCCGGTGAAGTCGTCGAGCCGCAGGAAGACCATCAGGTCGCCCTTCTTGGTGGTCAGCTGCTTCGCGGTCGAGATGATCCCGGCCACCGTGACGATCTCGCCGTCGCGGCGGCGCTCGCAGTCGGCGAGCGAGGAGTCGGTCTTGCGGCGCAGCTGGTCGCGGAGCGCGGCGAGCGGGTGCTCGGACACGTAGAGGCCGAGCGCGTCCTTCTCGTGCTTGAGCAGCTCCTGCTTGTCGTACTCGACCTGCGGCACCTGCGGCGCCTGCTGGCGACGGGACTCGGTGGTTGACTCGCCCAGGTCGAAGATCGAGCCCTGGCCGGCGAGCCGGTCGGCCTGCTGCTTCTGGCCCCACGACGACGCGGCGTCGAGGCACTCCATCAGGCCGCGGCGGGGCGCGTGCGTGGAGTCGAAGGCGCCGCACTTGATCAGGGCCTCGAGCACCCGCTTGTTGGAGGCCTGCGAGTCGACGCGCTCGGTGAAGTCGAAGATCGTGCTGAAGGGGCCGCCCTCGGCGCGGGCGCGAATGATCGCGGCGGCCGCGGTCTCGCCGACGCCCTTGACGGCGTTCAGGCCGAAGCGGATCTTGCCCTCGACCACCGCGAAGTCGACCTGGCTTGAGTTGACGTCGGGCGGCAGCACCTGGATGCCCATCTCGTCGCAGGCGTTGACGTAGAACGGCACCTTGTCCTTGGTGCTCATCACCGAGGAGATCAGGGCGGCCATGTACTCGCACGGGTAGTTCGCCTTGAGCCAGGCGGTGCGGTAGGCGATCAGGGCGTAGCAGGCGGCGTGAGACTTGTTGAAGGAGTAGTCCTGCGCCTTCTCCATGTCCTCCCACAGCTGCTTGGCCGTGCCGGCGGTGACGCCGTTGGCCAGGCAGCCCTCGTTGAACTTGTCCTTGAGGGACGCCATCAGCGTGTGGTCCTTCTTGCCGATCGCCTTGCGCAGATCGTCGGCCTGGGCAGGCGAGAAGCCACCCAGCTCCTTCGAGATCTGCATGTACTGCTCCTGGTAGATGCAGATGCCGTAGGTCGAGGCGGTGAGCGGCTCGAGGCGCGGGTCGGCGAAGGTGACGGCCTCCTGGCCGGCCTTGCGGCGCGCGTAGCCGGGGATGTACGCCATCGGGCCCGGGCGGTACAGGGCGACCAGGGCGATCAGATCCTCGAACTCGGTCGGCTTGACCTGGCGCAACGCCTCGCGCATGCCGGACGACTCGAACTGGAAGACGCCGGTCGCCTCGCCGCGCTGCAGCATCTCGTAGGTCTTCCTGTCCTCCAGCGAGATCGTCTCGATCGTGAGCTCGCCGATCAGGCCCACGGCGTGGTCGATCACGTCGAGGTTGCGCAGGCCGAGGAAGTCCATCTTCAGCAGGCCGAGCGCCTCGACGTCGCCCATCGGGAACTGCGTGACCACTTCCGCGTCGGGGCCCTTCTGCTGCAGCGGCACGTACTCCATCAGGGGGCGGTCGCCGATGACGACGCCGGCGGCGTGGATGCCGTCCTGGCGAACGAGGCCCTCCAGCGGGCGCGCCAGCTCGATGATCTCCTTGGCGAACGGGTCGGTGTCGACCAGCTGGCGCAGCTCGGCGCCGGCCTTGAGGCAGTCGTCGAGCGTCTGGCCGGGGCCTTCCGGGATCGTCTTGGCGATGCGGTCGACGGTGCCGTAGGGGATCTCCAGCACGCGCCCGGCGTCGCGCACGGCGGCGCGGGCGGCCATGGTGCCGAAGGTGATGATCTGCGCGACCTGATCGCGGCCGTACTTCTCGGTCACGTAGTTCATGACGCGCGGCCGGCCGGCGACGGAGAAGTCGATGTCGATGTCGGGCATCGACTTGCGGCCCGGGTTGAGGAAGCGCTCGAACAGCAGGCCGTAGCGGATCGGGTCGATATCCG
>CANNRA010000004.1 GCA_947507735.1 Actinomycetota bacterium | reverse complement strand
CGTGGCGGGCGCAGCGGCGCTGGCCCACGTTGCCGTTCCGGTCACCCCCGGTCGCCACGCCTTCCCGATCGCGCGGAGCACGCCGGTCACCGACACGTTCGGCGCCGCGCGCGCGGGCGTCATCTGGCATCACGGCATCGATCTCTTCGCGCCACGCGGCACCGCGGTGGTGGCTGTCACCGACGGCACCGTCTCCGAGCTCGGCTGGAACCCCCGCGGTGGGCAGCGGCTCTGGCTGCGCGACACCGCCGGCAACGCCTTCTACTACGCGCACCTCGACGCGTACGCACCCGGCCTACGCAACGGCAGCCGCGTGCGTGCCGGCGCGCCGCTCGGTCTGGTCGGCAACACCGGCGACGCCGAGCGCACCCCGGCGCACCTCCACTTCGAGATCCACCCGGCCGCCCTCGCAGCGGTCGGCTACGCCGGGGCTGTCAACCCGAGCCCTATGCTCGCCGCGTGGCAGCGCGGGAGCGACGCCGTCCAGGTCGTGGCAGCGCCGCCCGCCCCGGCACGGCTCACCGTCGCCGCGCGGCCCGCGGCGTACCTGCTGGAGGCCGACGTGACTGGAGCCAAACCGTGATGCAGCACCCCCTGAACCGCCATTTCCGCAGCACCCCGCGCGGGACGCGCACCGTCGCAGTGCTCGCCCTCGCAGCCCTGCTCGCCGTTGCCGTCGCCGGCTGCGGCGGTAGCGCCAAGCAGCCCGCCCCTGTCGCCCCGACGACCCAGAAGGTCGCAGGCAGCGGCTACAGCTACACCGCCCCGATCGGCTGGAAGATCTCCACGCGGCCTCGCGGCATGAACGCAACGGGCCCCGGCTCGCAGCTTCTCGCGGTCGCCGTCTACCCGCTCGTCAAGCCTTTCGACCCGGCCAAGTTCGCTGCTGCCGCCCTGGAGCTCGACAAGGTCGCGGCGCAGCTCGCCACTGACCGCAAGGGCAAGGTCACAGCCAGCGAGACGATCACCGTCGCAGGCATCGAGGTGCGCAGCTACCGCATCGAGTACACGCTCGACAGCGACCTCGTCCAGCAGCAGGTCACCTTCGTCCTGCGCGGCGCCACCGAGTGGCTGCTCGTCTGCCGGCGCGCCGCCGCTGACCCGGACGCGCCGTGCGCCGCGCTGCTCTCCTCCTTCACGCTCGCCGCCGCTCGCTGAGCCGATGGGGGCGAACGCACAGCTCTCGCTCGCCCTCGTCATCACGATCGCCTCCGCCTGCCTGCTCAACTGGGGCTACCTCACCGAGCACTCCGCAGCGTCAAGCCTGCCCGCCGTCTCGATCAAGCGGCCGCTCCACGCCGTGCGCGTGCTGCTGGCCAGCCGCCGCTGGCTGACCGGCTTCCTCGCCGAGGTTGCGGGTTGGCTGCTCTACGTGCTGGCGCTGGCGCTGGCCCCGCTGTCGCTCGTGCAGGCCGCCTCGGCAGGAGGCATCGGGGTGCTCGCCTTCCTCGTCGGCCGGCCTGGCATGGTGCGCCTCGCGCGGCGCGAGCGAATCGGCGTCGGCGTCGCGATCACCGGGCTCGGGCTGCTCGGCCTGTCGCTGGCGCGTGGCGCCGAGCAGGGCCGCAGCAGCGAGTGGGTGCCGCTGCTGGCGTGGATCGTCGGCTCGCTCGTGGTGGCGCTGCTCGTGGTGCGGCTCGGCGGCGGGCTGCTCGGGCGAGGAGCGAGCTACGGGGCGGCAGCCGGGATCCTCTTCGCCGCCGGTGACGTCTGCACGAAGTCGGTTGTCGAGGGTGGCAGCCGCCTCGCGCTCGCGCCGTTGATGCTCGCCGCCTACGCCGCCGGGACGCTCGTGCTGCAGATGGGCTTCCAGCGCGGCGGCGCGCTCACCACCGCGGGCCTCGCCACGATGCTGACCAACGCCGTGCCGATCGCCGCGGGCATGACGCTCTACGACGAGCCGCTGCCGAGCGGCGCTGCCGGAGTGGCCCGCGTGCTCGCGTTCGCCTTCGTGATCGCAGGCGCCGTCATCCTGGCGCGCGAGGAGCAGCCAGGAGACGCCGCGACCGAAGCGGTCGCAGCACCTGTCACAAACTAGCGCGGTTTTCCCGAAGCCTAGGCCAATCCGCTGTTGCTAAGTTGGGTGCGTCGTGTCTCGCTGGACCCGCTTCGTGATCCGCTTCCGCTGGCCGGTGCTCGGTCTCTGGCTGGCGGTGCTGGTGGTCGGATTCGGCGCCTCGACGCAGCTCTCCAAGCTGCTCTCCAACACCTTCACGGTGCCCGGCACCGACTCCGAGATCGTCCGCACCACGCTGGAGCAGCACTTCGGCGACCGCAGCGATGGCGCCTTCACCGTCGTCTTCCAGGTCAGGGACGCCGCTGCACCCGGCCTCAAGGCCGAGCTCTCCGCCCGCGTCACCCAGGCCGCCCACGTCATCCCCACCGCCCAGGCGGCCGAGCTGCGAGTGGCGAGCAAGACCGTCCTCTACCAGGACGTCACCTCCACCCTCGAGCTCGCCGAGGCTAAGGGCTACACCTACGCGCTGCGTGACGCGATCGGCACGCCCGACGGCGTCCGCGTCTACGTCACCGGTGCAGCAGCCATCCAGCGCGACCTCGACCCGATCTTCACGAACGACCTCAAGCAGGGCGAGTCGATCGCGCTGCCGATCGCCCTGGCGGTGCTGATCGCGGTGTTTGGCCTCTCCTGGGCGGTGGGCATCCCGTTCCTCTTCGCCGCAGCGACCATCTTCGGCACGCTCGGCCTCGTCTACCTGTTCGCGCACGAGACGACGATCGCCACGTACTCGACCAACCTCGTCCAGCTGATCGGCCTCGGCATCGCCGTCGACTACTCGCTGCTCATCGTCTACCGCTTCCGCGAGGAACTGGAGCGCGGGCTGGACAAGACCGAGGCGGTGGTGCGCACGATGGAGACCGCCGGGCGCTCCGTCGTCTTCTCAGGCGCCACGGTCGCGATCGGTCTGGCGATGCTGCTGTTCATCCCGGTGCCGTTCATCCGCTCGATCGGCCTTGCCGGCTTCCTGCTGCCGCTGCTCTCGATCGTCGCCGCACTCACGCTGCAGCCGGCGCTGCTGCACGTCTTCGGGCCGCGCGGCGTGCGCAAGCACCACGTCGCCCCGCGCCTGCGGCGGCTCGGCATCCCGCTGCCACAGCTCCCTGCCACAACCGACATCGACAAGGGCTTCTGGGCGCGGCTCGCCCGCTCGATCATGAAGAGGCCCGCCCTGTGGCTTGCCGCCGGCACCGCCGTGCTGATCGCCGCCGCCGTCCCCGCCTACGCGCTCCAGGTGACGCCCGGCTCGACCATGGGCATCCCGCGCACGCCGCAGTCGGTGCGCGGCTTCGATCTGCTGCGCGCCGCCGTCGGCCCCGGTGCGATCTCGCCGTCCCAGGTGCTGATCGACGCAGGTCCGGGTGGCAGCGCGCTCTCGCCGGCAAACGTCGCAGCGATCGACCGGCTGGAGACCGCGCTGCACGGCGACAGGGAGGTCGCCGCCGTCTTCTTCTTCCCCGGCGGGCGCTTCCTCGATAGCTCCGGCCGCTACGCCCAGGTGATGGTGGCGGGCCGCAGCGACTACGGCGAGCAGGCCGCCCAGGCGTTCGTTCACCGGCTGCGCCACACGATCATCCCGGGCGCCCGCTTCCCCGCCGCGACGCGCGTGCTGGCCGGCGGCGGGCCGCCGCAGGGCGTGGACTTCCTCGACGTCGCCTACGGCTCGTTCCCGTGGCTCGTGCTCGCCGTGCTCGCCCTCACCTACCTGCTGCTGCTGCGCGCCTTCCGCTCGCTGCTCCTGCCGCTCAAGGCAGTCGCGCTCAACCTGCTGTCGGTGGCCGCCAGCTACGGGATGCTCGTCGTCTTCTTCCGCTGGGGCTTCGGCGCCGAGCTCGGCGGCATCTACCAGGTCGACCAGATCGAGGGCTGGATCCCGATCTTCCTCTTCGCCATGCTCTTCGGCCTCTCGATGGACTACGAGGTGTTCCTCGTCTCGCGCATGCGCGAGAGCTGGGATCACGTGCAGGACAACGAGCGCGCCGTCGCGCACGGGCTGGAGCGCACCGGCCGCATCGTCACGGCAGCCGCGATCATCATGGTCGCCGCCTTCTCGGGCTTCATCGCCGGCTCGATCGTCGGCCTGCAGCAGTTCGGCATCGGCCTCGCCGTGGCGATCTTCATCGACGCCACCATCGTGCGCGCGATCCTCGTGCCCAGCCTCATGTCCTACTTCGGCCGCTGGAACTGGTGGCTCCCCGAGCGCATCGCGCGGATCGTCCGCGTCGAGCCGTCGCCGCTTGCCCCCGCTCCCGTCCGGCGCAGCCGCGACACCTGACCCACCCAGCGAGCGGAGATACCCATGCGCTACCGCAAGAGCATCGAGGTGCCAGTCACCATCGACGAGGCCTTCGCCTACGTCGCCGACTTCGGCAATGCCGCCGAGTGGGATCCCGGCCTGCTCGAGTCACGCCGCCTCGATGACGGCCCGCTGCAGGTGGGCAGCGCCTTCCACATCCTGGCCGACGTCAACGGCAAGCCGCAGGCGTTCCGCTACGCGATCGAGGAGCTGAGCGCGCCCCGCTGCGTCGTCGTCTTCGGCCGCGGCCCGCGGGCAACCTCGCGTGACGAGGTGACGTTCGAGCCCGGCGACGCCGGCCGCACGCGCATCACCTACGACGTCGACCTGCGGCTGCGCGGCCCCCTGCGCATCGCCGAGCCGTTCATGGGCGGCTTCCTGCGCGCGCTCGGCGACAAGGCGCTGGCCGGCCTGCAGCAGCAGCTCGACGCGCGCGCCGCGGGCTGACCTCGAAGGTCGCCCGCGGCAGCGCGCACCGGGCAGAACAGCGACCTACACCAGCGAGGCGGCGATCTCCTCGGCCGACGCGAGCGAGACGCACAGCTCGCACTCGTCGGGGCTCCACGCCGGGATGATCCCGTGCTCGAGCCAGGCGTCCACGATCAGCGGCACGGTGCCGCGGCGCGGGCTGAGGTTGACCTCGCCCTGCGGCGCCGCCATCGTCGCCCAGCAGGCCTCCAGGCCATTGCGCGTGCCCTCGACCACCTCGACGGTGACGCGCTCCTGGATCTGCGGGCCGATCGGCGCCATGCAGGTGCAGCCGAGCAGGATCGTCGAGACGCCGCACTCATCGGCAACCTGCTGCACCTTCGCGGCGAGCATGTCGATGACGCTCGACTCGTGGCGCTCCATCCGCTTCTTGATGAAGCCGTCGGTGCCGGCCTTATTCAGCTCCGCCTCGGGCAGCGCGTGCTCGACGTGCTTGCAGCGGTCGCCGCCGAGCACGTTGTCGAGGCGCTCCTTGTAGAGGTAGTTCATCGACTGCGGCCACACGGTGACGATCGCGAAGTCGCGCGTGCCGTTCGCCGAGGCGGTGATGATGCCGGCCTCGCCCGCGCCGATCACCGGGATCGGAACGGCGCAGCGCATCTCGGCCAGGCCGTAGTCGGCAAAGGTGTCGAGGAAGATCGCGTCGCAGCCCTCGGCCACGGCGCGCTCGGCGGCATCGATGTGTGCCAGCGCGACGATGAAACGGTCGTACGGGTTCCGGGCGAAGCCGGGAACCCGCATCTCGATGCGCTGCGTGGTGAAGGGCGAGTTCTCGGGGGCGCGGAGCAGCGGGCGCTCTTCGCCGCCCGACGTGATGATCGCAAGCTTGGGCATGCGAGGAAGGTAGCAGGGTGGGCCCGGCGACCGAAGTCACGAGCCCACCCTGCCGGTCAGGCTGGCTAGGCCGTCTTGATCAGATCGGCCTGGATCTTGCGCTCCCAGGCGAACGGGCCGAACGCGGTGTCGCCGTTGGGCGCGTTCCTCGTGGTGTCCACCGTCAGCTTGAGGAACTCGAGCGGGGCGGTCGAGCCGTGCACGACGACGCGATGGAAGTTCGGCAGGTCGATGCCGATCGCCGGGTGGACGTTGTAGTCCGACACGCAGGTCGTGGCACCGTCGAGCACGCAGGTCGCAGTGGGCGACAGCGGGTTGTCGGAGCGGTACACGTGCGAGTCACCGTTGAACATCAGCACCGGCTTGGCGAAGCTCTTCACGTTGATCTTCAACGCAGTGATCAGCACGTCGTACCCGGTCTGATGGTCGGCGCCCTTCTCCGGATCCCACATGTCGGCCTGCGAGATCACGACGACGCCGGCGGCCTTGTCGGCCTTCGCCTTCGCGAACGCGGCGTTCAGCCAACGGGCGGTGGCGCCATTGCGCTCGGCGGCCTCGCGCAGCTGGTCGGCCGAGGCGACGGGGGTCACGTACCAGGGATCCTGGTCGTTGTTCGAGCCGCCCGGCACGTTCACCGTGACGAAGAGGACGCCGCCCTTCTCGAACATCACGTTCTCGACGAACTGCGCGTCCTTGGGGTGGGTCGGGTCGAACGTGGTGGCCTGCGAGTCGACCTGCATGGCGTTCTTGCCAAGGGTCGTGCCGGCCTTCGCGAAGAAGAGCTGGCGGACGAGCCAGAGATTGGCGAGCGGGTTGCCGCTCGCGAAGCTCTGCGGGTTGCCGGCCGCGTCCATGACGAGCTCGACCTTCTTGGTGGTGGCGTTGTAGACGCCGCCGCCCTGAGCGGCCTTGTGGCAGTCGGCCCACTCGTTGTCGCCCGGCGTGTAGACGAGCGGATCGGCGAAGCCGGAGAAGATGCGAGCGATCGCCTCGTCGTACGCCTGGGTGCACACCTGCTTGCCAGAGTGGATGTCGCCAACATGGACGACCAGCGACACGTCCGGGTCGGCGTTGACCCGCTTGACGAACGCCGGCGCAGCGTCGGACTCCGAGACGTCCGCGTTGTTCAGCCCGTACGGGAAGTCGCCAATGACGGCAACGGTCAGCGGCGCAGCGGCGGAACGCTTGCCCGCCTTGACGGTCGGCTTGCCGGCGGCGAGCGCGGTGCCCGCGAGCGCAGCGGCAGCAACAGCGAGTGCGAGACCCGCAGCCAGGACGGCGCGGGAGAACGGCTTCTTCACAGGGGATCCCCTCGAGTCGGATGACCCCCCGGACGCTACGAGCGCGGCGGCGCCGTCAGGGTGCGAGTCGGGTCACCGGGCGGTGACCGTTCGGTGAAGGCCGCCAGTGGCCGAGAACGCGGGTGGGGGCGCCTACAGCCCCGCGGCTCGCCCGCGCGTCACGATCGCGTTCGCCATCTTCGCGCTCGCCTCGTCGATCATCTCGCCGTCATGGACGACGGCGCCGCGGCGGGTCTCGCCGTGGGTCGCCTCGCGGTACGCCTCGACCAGCGCGAGCGCCTTCTCGAACTGCTCGCGCGACGGCGAGTACACCTCGTTGAGGATGGCGATCTGGTCGGGATGGACGGCCCACTTGCCGTCGAAGCCGAGCCGCTGCGAGCGCGTCGCCACCTCGCGGAACGCGTCGAGATCCCTGATCTGCGTGAACGGCCCGTCGATCGCCTGCTTGCCGTAGGCCCGGGCTGCGGTGAGGATCCGCGACAGCGCGTAGTGCCACTGGTCGCCCGGGTACAGCGGGTCGATGGCGCCCACCGAGAGCTGCACGATGCCGAGCGAGGCGGTGTAGTCGCCGGGCCCGAAGACGATCGTCTCGATGCGGTCGGAGGCCTGGGCGATCGCCTCGACGTTGACCATGCCGCGCGCGGTCTCGATCTGCGCCTCGATGCAGCGACGCCCGGGGATGCCGTGCTCGGCCTCGAGCTGGTTCAGCAGGTGATGGACGAAGTGGACGTGGCTCGCGTCCTCCACCTTCGGCAGCACGATGCCGTGCAGGTGCTCGCGGGCGCCGACGGCAATCACCTCGAGATCGCGGTGGCACCAGTGCGTCGTGACGTCGTTGATGCGCACCTCACGCGTCGGCGCGACCCACTCCAGCTCGGTGAGTGCGCGCACGACCTGCTGCCGCGTCTCGTCGGTGCGCTCCAGCGGGCTGCACGCGTCCTCCATGTCGATGAAGACGACGTCGGCGGGGAGCGTCGCGGCCTTCTGGAGCATCTTCCAGGAGGAGCCAGGGACGGCGAGGATGGAGCGGCGATTGCGCGGTGCGGCAGTCATGCCACGAGCCTAGCGAGAAGCAGGCTGGGCCCTCTCGATCACCGTCGTGAACGCCGTCTTCGAGGTGACGCGGAAGATGCGAGCGCTGCCGCCGTCGGTGACGGCGATGCCGGGAGCGCCGATGATGCGCCCCTTCGGGCCGTTCAGCGTGCAGGCGACGCCGGGTGCGCCGGCCGCGAGGACGTTGCAGACGATGACCGTGCCGGTGACGCGGTACACCTCGCCGAAGCGCGCCGTGACGACTCTCCCCGTGGCACGGGGGGCCCGGGTGCGGCCGCCCGCCTGGATGGTGCGCAGCAGCGAGCCGCGGCTCGTCGCGTCGTAGCTGACGAGGATCGCGGCGCCGTTGCCGTCGAGGCCCACCGCGTAGCTCTTCGGCACCGGCGTGGTCTGCCGGGCGACGAGCACGCAGAACATCGCGGGCGTGGTGCCGTCCGAGGTGACGGTGCAGGCGACGCGCGACGAGGGCAGGCGCAACGTGTCGCGCACGGCGAGCTGGACGATCGGTGTCGGCCTGGTGGCGGCCGCGGCGCGCGGCCGGGCTGCTGTGCGGTGCAGCGTGGTCGTGCGGTGCACGGTGGTGACGCGGTCGGGCTCGGCCTTCTCCAGCGTGCGCGCGGCGCGGCGCTTGCCGTCGTAACGGTAGATGCCCGCCGCTGCGGGCGTGATGGCGATGCTGTTGCTGTTGGGGCGCACGCCCTGGGCGTCGTAGCGGCTGCACACGACGCCGGGCTGCAGGGCGCCACGCTTGACGACGCAGCGCAGGTCGGTACCGGCCAGGAACCAGCTGCCGCCAACGTCGGTGACGTGCGTGACGGGTGCGGCGCCGGCTGCGCTCGCGGCACGGTGGCCGGCCTTGACGCGCCACAGCTGCTTCGGGCTGACGGCCGCGCCGCCCTCCGCGAACTCGATGACGAGCGCCTCGCCGTGGTCGGAGAGCGCGACGCCATAGGTGCCGGCCGCCTCCTTGCCGTCCTTGCCGCGCAGCGAGCAGAGCAGGCCCGCGGCACCGGGCTGCCCGGTTGCCGTGCAGGAGAGCTGGGTGCCGGAGACACGGACGGTGTCGCCGACGGCGATGGCAAAGGGAGCGCGAGCGGGCGTCGCGGCAAACGCGACTCCCGCGGCGACAGTGGCCACCGCGAAGGCGGCCGCAGCGACTGCGGCGAGAGCGACGAGCCTCAGGCGGGTCACAGCCTCACCGAACCGAGGCCAGTGCCTGCTCGTAGACGGCAGCGCGCCCGAACACGTCGGCCGGCACCATCCGGGCCAGTCCGACCATGCCGATCCTCATGCGAGCTCGTCCAGTCGCACCCGCGCGACGCGGCGGCCGCGCTCACGCAGCGCCTCCAGGTCTCCCGCGGCCTGCGCGTCGATGAGCCGACCGAAGCCGAACGGCCGGCCGGGAATGTCGAGCTCGGGCCCGCGGTCGTCAACGACCTGCAGGAAGAGCCCGTTGTTGGCACCGCCCTTGTGGAGCTGGCCGGTGGAGTGCAGGTAGCGCGGCCCGATGCCGTGCGTCACGACGAGCCCGGTGGCGCCGCGGATGCGGTCGGCGGCGGCCTCGATCCGGGCCTCGACCGCGGGGGTCGGGTTCACGAAGGCGAGCACTGCGACGTAGTCGCCGGGCCGGGCCTGCGCTAGCAGCTCGGCCTCCGAGGAGACCGGCGCGACATCGGGAGCGGCGCCCGAGGCGACCACGGCCTCGAGGATCGCGCCGGTGCGGTCCTTGGCGGCCTGGACGTCGGGCTGGTCGAAAGGGTTGATGCCGACGAGCGCGCCGGCGACGGCCGTGGCGAACTCCCAGCGGAAGAACTCGCTGCCGAGCGCGTGCGGCTCGGGGATGCGCACCTCGGCGAGCTGGCGGTCGGCGGCGGGCGCGCTCCCAGAGGCGGCGCCAGGGGCCGTAGCTCCCTCGCCGGGGGCGGGCACGAGCCCTTTCCCCTGCTTGCCCGTGGACTCGGCGACGAGCTGCTCAATCCAGAGGCCGAACCCGCCCGGCGCCTCGCCCAGGCACACCTTGTCGCGCCCGGCGAGCCAGCCCTCACCCAGGGCGAGCCCCAGCTCGAGCCCCGGCGAGCGGTCGAGCCGGCAGGCCTCCCGCATCGCCTCGGCGCTCGCGACCAGCCGGTCAAGGTCGATGCCCATCAGGACTGCCGGCACGAGCCCGAACGGCGACAGGGCCGAGTAGCGTCCGCCAATCGTCGGCTCACCGTAGACCACGGCTGCGAACTCGCGCTCGCGGGCGAGGCGCTCCAGGTCGCTGCCCGGGTCAGTGATCGCCAGGAAGCGGCTGCCGCGGGCAGCGACGCCCTGGGCGCGCAGCCAGAAGTGCTCGAGGTGCGAGCGCGTCTCGATCGTGCCGCCCGACTTCGACGCGGCGACGACCAGCGTGCGGGCCGGGTCGAGCTGCGCCGCCAGCGCACGCACCGCCGCGGGGTGCGTCGAGTCGAGCACGTGGAAGCGCTCGACGGCGAACGTCCGGCGCAGCACCTCGGGCGCGAGCGACGAGCCACCCATGCCCAGCAGCACCACGTCGTCCACGCCCTCCAGCACGCGCGCAGCCACCGCCCGGTACTCGGCGATGCGCTCGCGCGCGTGCACCGGCTCATCGAGCCAGCCCAGCCACCCCGCCTCGCCCGTCCCGGTCCAGACCGTCGAGTCGCGCTCCCAGATGCGCTCGATGAGCTCGGCAGGGGCGATCGGGCCGCCGGTCATGTCCGGTCTCAGGCCCCCGCGATCATCGTGCGCTTCGCTTCGATGCCGGCGAGCAGCGAGCTGAACGCGTCCGCGAACTTCTGGACGCCCTCGGCTTCGAGCACGGTCACCACGTCGTCGTACGAGACACCGGCGGCCGCGACAGCGGCGAACAGCGCGCGCGCCTCGTCCACGTCCGCGTCGATCGTCCGGGCGAGCAGGCCGTGATCCCTGAAGGCGCGAATCGTCTCCTCGGGCATCGTGTTCACGGTGTCCGGGCCGATCAGCTCCTCGACGTAGATCACGTCGCGGTAGGCCGGGTTCTTGGCAGAGGTGGAGGCCCAGAGCGGCCGCTGCGGCCGCGCGCCCTTCGCTGCGAGCTCCTCCCAGGCGGGGCCGGAGAAGAGCCGCTGGTACTCGGCATAGGCGAGCTTCGCGTTGGCGACGGCGAGCTTGCCGCAGAGGTGGCCGGCGCCGGCAGCCTCGAGGCGCGCATCGGCCTCGGTGTCCACGCGCGACACGAAGAAGCTGGCGACCGACGAGACCCTGGAGAGATCCTTGCCGTCGGCGGCGAGGCGCTGCAGGCCGTGGATGTAGCACTCGGCGACCTTGACGTAGCGCTCGAGCGAGAAGATCAGCGTGACGTTGATCGAGCGGCCGCTGGCGATCGCATCCTCGATGGCGGGCAGGCCGGGGAGCGTCGCCGGGATCTTGACGAGCAGGTTCGGCCGGTCGACCTCCTGCCAGAGGCGCGCCATCTCGGCGAACGTCTGCTCGGTGTCGTACGCGTAGGTCGGGTCGACCTCCAGCGAGACGTGGCCATCGGCGCCCTTCGTCTCATCGAAGACCGGGCGGAGCACATCGCAGGCGTCCTGGATGTCCGTGACGGCGAGCGCGATGAACGCCTCCTTCGCGCTGGAGGCACCGGCCAGCTCGGCCAGCTGGGCGTCGTAGGCGGCGCCCTGCGCGAGCGCCTTCTGGAAGATCGCCGGGTTGGACGTGACACCGGTGACGGCGTCCTCGCGGATCAGCCGCGCCAGCTCACCGCCGCGCACCATGTCCCGCGAGAGCGAGTCGACCCAGACGCTCTGGCCATACCCGGCCAGCTTGTGCAGAGGGCTATCGCCCATTTCCACTCTCCTCCAACTGCTCGACCAGCTTCAGACGGGACACGTAGCGCTCGCCACCATCGAACGTAGCGGAGAGAAAGGCTGCGACCAGCTCGTCGGCCACGGCTGCACCGACGATCTCGGAGCCGAGGCAGAGCACGTTCATGTCGTCGTGCTCGACGCCCTGGTGGGCCGAGTAGACGTCGTGGCAGATCCCGGCGCGAATGCCGCGCAGCTTGTTCGCGGCGACGCAGGCGCCGACACCGGAGCCGCAGACGAGGATGCCGCGCTCGGCCTTGCCCTGCTGGATCGCCCCGCCCACGGCTGCAGCCATGTCGGGATAGTCGACCCGCACCTCGTCGGTGTGAACGCCAAAGTCCACCGGCTCGTGCCCGAGGGCGACGAGTCGCGCCAGGATGGTGCTGCGCAGCTTGACGCCGCGGTGATCGAAGCCGACCGCTATCCGCACGCTGTCTCCGCTCTACCCGAGCAGCGCGCTCGCGCGCGCCACGACGTTGTCGACGGTGAAGCCGTACTCGGCGAAGACGCGGTCGCCCGGCGCGGAAGCGCCGAACCGGTCCACGCCGACGATGTCGCCGGCATCGCCGACCCAGCGGTGCCAGCCGACCGTGATGCCGGCCTCGACGGCGATGCGCGCGCGCACGGCGGGCGGCAGCACCTGGTCGCGGTAGCTCTGCGGCTGGGCCGCGAACAGCTCACGGCAGGGCATCGAGACGACGCGCACCGAGCGGCCGGTGGCGGCGATCGTGCGGCCCGCGTCGAGCGCGAGGTTGGTCTCGGAGCCGGTGCCGATCAGGATCAGCTCGGGCGTGCTGCCGGGCGCGCTGTCCCAGAGGACGTAGCCGCCCTGCTCGAGGCCGGACGCGGAGGCGACCTCGTTGCGGTCGAGCGTTGCCAGCTTCTGGCGCGAGAGGATGAGGGCGACAGGGCCGTCCTCACGCTCCAGCGCGACCTTCCAGGCTGCGGACGCCTCGTTGGCGTCGCCGGGGCGGATCACCCAGAGGTTCGGGATCGCGCGCAGCGACTCGACATGCTCGATCGGCTGATGGGTCGGGCCGTCCTCGCCGACGCCGAGCGAGTCGTGCGTCCACACCCAGACGACGGGCAGGCCCATCAGGGCCGAGAGCCGGACGGCGCCGCGCATGTAGTCGGAGAAGACGAGGAAGGTGGCGCCGTACGGCTTGACGATGCCGCCGTGGGCCGCGAGGCCGTTGACGATGGCGCCCATTGCGTGCTCGCGGATGCCGAAGGGAATGTTGCGGCCGGCATGCGTGGACGAGAACAGGCCGCCGCCCTCGAAGACGGTCTTGTTCGACTCGACGAGGTCGGCCGAGCCGCCGATCATCGTCGGCGCCGAGCCCTTGAAGGCCTGCATGATCGTCTTGCCGGCGTCGCGCGTGGCGACGCCCTCGCCTGCCGGGAACACGGGGAGCTTCGCGCCAAAGCCGGGGGCCGGCTTGCCCGTTGCGGCCTGGTCCCAGTCGGCGCGGGCGTCCGGGAAGGCGCTGCTCCACTTGGCGAAGCGGCCCTGCCACGCCTGCTGCAGGGCGGTGCCGCGGGCGTGCTGGCCCATGTGCTCGTAGACGGTGGGCGCAACGTCGAAGCTCTTCTCCGGATCCAGGCCCAGCACGCGCTTCGTGGCGGCGACCTCGTCCTTGCCGAGCGGGGCGCCATGCGCCTTCCACGTGTCCACCGCGTTCGGCGCCGGGTAGGCGATGTGGCTGCGCACGACGACGAGCGACGGCTTGCCGGTCTCGGCCTTGGCGGCCTCGATGGCGGCATCGAGCGCGTCGAGATCCTCGATGTTGCTGACGGTCTGGACGTGCCAGCCCTGCGCGGCGTAGCGGGCGGCGCGGTCCTCCACCGAGAAGGTGATCTCGGTGCTGCCGTCGATCGTGATGCGGTTGTCGTCGTAGAAGACGACCAGCTTGCCGAGCGCGAACTGGCCGGAGAGCGAGGCGGCCTCGGCCGAGATGCCCTCCATCAGGTCGCCGTCGGAGGCGATCACGTACGTGCGGTGGTCGACGACGTCGTGGCCGGGGCGGTTGAAGCGCTGGGCGAGGAAGCGCTCGGCCATGGCGAAGCCGGTGGCGGAGGCGATGCCCGAGCCGAGCGGGCCGGTGGTCAGCTCGACGCCGGCCGTATGCCCACGCTCCGGGTGGCCCGGCGTGAGCGAGCCCCACTGGCGGAACTGCTTGAGATCGTCCAGCGCAAGCTCGTAGCCGGTGAGATGCAGCAGCGCGTACTGGAGCATCCCGGCATGGCCGCACGACAGGACGAAGCGGTCGCGGTCGGGCCAGGCCGGATCGGCCGGGTTATGCCGCAGATGCTTCGTGTAGATGAGGTACGCGAGCGGCGCGAGCGCCATGGCCGTGCCGGGATGGCCGGCATTGGCCTGCTGGACCGCGTCCATCGAAAGTGTCCGGATCGTGTCGATGGACAGGCGGCGCAGGTCTGCGTCGGTCACGTCGCTCCTCGTCGTGCGGCAGAAGAAAAGGTCGACCGGAGGATACGTGGCGCAGCGAACGGCGGGTGCGCCCTCGGGTGGCGGTACCCTCCGAGGGCTGTGGCCGTCCTGATCGCCTCCGCTCTGCGCAAGGAGCTCTCCGGCACGCCCCTGTTCGACGGGGTGTCGTTCACGATCGAGCGCAGGCAGCGCCTCGCCCTCTCCGGCCAGAACGGGGCGGGCAAGACGACGCTGATGCGCGTGATCGCGGGCGAGACCGATTACCAGGGCGGCGACCTCGCCTTCGAGAAGAGCTGCCGCGTCGCGCTGCACGACCAGCGCCCGCCGCGCGACCGCTCGCTGACGCTGCGCGACTACGTGCTGTCGGGTGCGTCCGACCTCGTCCAGCTCGAGCAGGAGCTGGCCACGCTGGAGACCCGCATGGCTGCAGGCGACCACGAGCCGGCGACGATGCGCCGCTGGTCGGAGGCGCACGCGCGCCTCGAGCACGCGGGCGGCTACAACTGGCGCGACCGCGCCGACCAGGTGCTGCGCGGCCTCGGCTTCACCGATGCGGAGCTCGCGCGCACGCTCGACACCTTCTCGGGCGGCGAGCTGACCCGCGCCTCGCTGGCGCGCGCCCTCTCGTCGGATCCCGACCTCTTGCTGCTGGACGAGCCGACGAACCACCTGGACATGGAGAGCCTGGAGTGGCTCGAGAAGGAGATCACGACGATCGACGCCGCGGTCATCCTGGTGGCGCACGATCGCTGGTTCCTGGAGTCGGTGACGACCGCCGTGCTGGAGCTGGAGCGCGGCAAGGGCACCTACTTCCCCGGCACCTGGGACACCTGGCGCAAGGAGAAGGCGGCGCGCGCCTCGGCGATGTCGAAGCTGAGCGAGCGCCAGGCCGCCGACCTCGCGCGCCTGCAGAACTTCGTCGATCGCTTCCGCTACGGCACCAAGGCGCGCCAGGCGCAGTCGAAGCTGAAGCAGATGGATCGCATCCAGCGCGTCCGCGTGCAGGCCCCGGGCGCGAGCGGCCGCACGCTCGGCTTCGAGTTCCTGGATCCGCCGCGGTCGGCGCGCGTCGTGCTGGAGGTGCTCGGCCTGGAGCTGAAGGCGGGCGACAAGGAGCTGTTCAAGAACGTCGACTTCGCGATCGAGCGTGGCGAGCACGTTGCTCTGGTCGGTCAGAACGGCGCGGGCAAGACGACGCTGATCGAGACGCTGGTGGGCAACCGCGAGCAGGTCGCGGGGAAGATCCGCACCGGCCACGACGTGAAGACGGCGTACTTCTCGCAGCATGAGGTGGAGCTGGACGAGCGGGGCACGGTGCTCGACGCCTGCGTCTCGGGCACGGGCCTGAAGCGGCCGCAGGCGCAGTCGCTGCTCGGCAAGTTCCTGTTCAGCGGGGCGGATGCGCACGAGAAGCCGGTGAAGGCGCTGTCGGGCGGCGAGCGGCGCAGGCTGTCGCTGGCGATCATCGTGGCGTCGGGCGCCAACTTCCTGGTGCTGGACGAGCCGACCAACCACCTCGACGTCGAGAGCCGCGAGGCGCTGGAGGAGGCGCTCGAGTCGTTCCCGGGCACGGTGCTGCTGATCTCGCACGACCGCGCGCTACTCGACGCGGTGGCGACGCGCACCCTCGCGGTCGAGGGCAAGAACCTGCGCTCCTACGACGGCGGCTGGGCCGACGTGATCGCCAAGCGCGCGGAAGAGCTGATCCTGCCGCCTGCGCCCGCGAAGAAGGCCGGGGCCGGGGCGGCCGCTGTCGCCGAGAAAGCACGCCCGCCGAAGCGCAAGGGCAAGTCCGACCTCGACAAGATCGAGGTCGAGATCGCCGCTGCCGAGGAGAAGCTGGTCGCGGTCGAGGCGCAGCTGGCCGCGGACTGGAGCAATGCCGACCTGATCGCGGCGCACAAGCGCCAGCGCGACGACCTGGCGAAGCTGATGGAGCGCTGGGAGGCGCTGTTCGCGGAGGCGCAGGAAGAGGCCGGAGCGTGACGTCCGTTCCGCCCGTGGCGCCCACCGCCGACGACCCGGCTGCCCTGGTTGCGCTGCTGCGGGAGCTGGTCGAGATCGAGTCGCCCACCGGCACGCCCGGCGTGGCAGCGGCGAGCGCGTGGACGCGCGCACGGCTGGAGGCGCTGGGCGGCACGACCGTGCTCGAGGACGGCGGCCACCTGCAGGTCGACTTCCCCGGCGGCGGCGCCCCGCTCGTGCTGCTCGCCCACACCGACACGGTGTGGGCGGTCGGGACGCTGGCCGGGATGCCCTTCCGGGTCGCGGACGGCCGCATCCACGGCCCCGGCGCCTACGACATGAAGGCCGGGATCGTGACGATCCTGGCGGCGCTCGCCGAGGCCCCGCGCCCCGGCGACCCTGCGCGCCGCGCGCTGCGCGTGCTGATCACGGCCGACGAGGAGCAGGGCAGCGTCTCGGCGCGCCCGCACATCGCCGCTGCCGCCGCCGGGGCCGCGGCGGCCCTCGTGCTCGAGCCGTGCCTCCCCGGCGGCGGCGTCAAGCTGCACCGCAAGGGCATCGGCCGCTTCCAGCTGACGGTGCACGGCCGCGCGGCCCATGCCGGCACCCAGCCGAGCCCGGGCATCAGCGCGATCGACGAGCTGGCCCGCCAGGTCGTGGCGGTGCACGGTCTCGCCGACCCGGCGCGTGGCATCTCGGTCAACGTCGGCGTGATCCGCGGCGGCACCGCCGAGAACGTGATCCCGGCGCGAGCCGAGGCGCAGATCGACATCCGCATCACGCAGCAGACCCAGGCGCCCGAGCTGGAGTCGGCGCTGCGCGCCCTCGTGCCCGAGGTGGCCGGCGCCCGCCACGAGTGGACGGGCGCGTGGACGCGCCCACCGCTCGAGTGCTCGCCCGGCGCCGAGCAGCTCTTCGCGGCAGCCGCCCGCCATGCCGCCGCGCTCGGACTGCAGCTCGACAGGGGCGGCTCCGGCGGCGGCTCCGACGGCAACCTGATCGGCGCGCTCGGCGTGCCCGTGCTGGATGGCCTCGGCCCCGACGGCGCCGGCGCCCATGCGACGCACGAGCACATCCTCGCCGCCTCGCTCCCCCAGCGCGCCCGCCTGCTGGCACGCCTCCTCCTCGACCCGGGAGTGGCATGACCCTCTGGAAGCTGCACGGCCAGCGCGTCGCCTACGCGAACAAGTGGCTGAGCGTCGTCCTCAAGGACGTCGAGCTGCCGTCAGGCGCCCGCTTCGAGATGCACACGCTGGAGCTGCAGACGGACGCCTCAGGCGTTGTCGTCACCGACCCGGAGCGCGGCGTCCTGCTCTGCTGGCAGCACCGGCTGGCCCGCGCTGACTGGGGCTGGGAGGTTCCGGCGGGGCGCATCGACGCGGGCGAGACGCCGGAGGAGGGCGCCGCGCGCGAGACGCTGGAGGAGACCGGCTGGCGCCCCGGCCCGCTCACCTTCCTCGGCCACTACAAGCCGATCGCCATCTCGAACCACGGGTTCAACATCTACGTCGCCGACGGTGCGACGCACGAGCGTGAGCCGGATGCCGATGAGATCGCCCGCGTGCAATGGTTCCCGGCCGCCGAGGTGCGCCGCATGGCCGTCGCAGGCGAGATCGTCGACGGGCTGTCGCTGACGGCGCTGCTCTGGGCGATGGCTGCCGGCCGCGTCTAGCGGCCGTCGCGCCTACACGTCGAAGGTGGCGATCAACGCGTCGGCGACGACCTTCATCGGCCGTCCCGAGATCTGGCTCGCCTTGCGCAGCCGGGCGAACGCGGCCTGCTCGTCGATGCCTTCCTTGGCCATCAGCAGGCCCTTCGCCTGCTCGATCGCCTTGCGTGCGGCGAGCGCATCCTGCAGCGTCTCGACCTCCTCGCGCAGCGCGCTCAGCTCGTCGAAGCGAGCGCGCGCCGTGCGGATCGCGGGCAGCAGGTCGCTCTCGCGGAACGGCTTGACGAGGTAGCCGAAGACGCCGGCCTCGATCGCCCGTGCGACCAGCTCGTCCTGCCCGTAGGCGGTGAGCATGACGATCGGGATGGGGCGCTCCTCGAGGATCACGCGCGCCGCCTCAATGCCGTCGAGCCTGGGCATCTTGACGTCGAAGATGGCGAGGTCCGGTGCGGTGGCGCGGGCGAGCGCGACCGCCTCCTCGCCGTCGCGTGCCTCACCACACACCTCGAAGCCGGACGATTCCAGCAGCGACCGCAGATCGAGCCGGATGATCGTCTCGTCCTCCGCGATCAGGATGCGGAGCAGGCCCGGGCTGTCAACTGCACCACTCATCGTGTTAGCATGCTAGCACGCGGTCATGCCGCCGAGCTTGCTGCCGCGCCCCCCGCTGTTGCGCTCGCCGGGAACGTGACAACGGCGCGCAGGCCGCCCTCGCTGACGAAGTCGATGTCACCGCGCAGCTCGTCGCGCACCAGCGCCTGCACGATGGAGAGGCCGGTGCCAGGCTTGCCGCCCGCCGCCATCCCCGGGCCGTCATCGATCACGGCCAGCACCAGATGGCTGCCGACCTGGTCGAGCTCCACGTGGACGGTGGTGCCACCGTGCTCCAGGGCGTTCTGCAGCAGCTCGCTGAACACCAGCGCCAGCGCTGTCGCGGTGTGCCCGGCCAACGAGACCTGCTGCAGCTGCGTCGTCACCGTCTTGCCGGCGCCGACTCCCTGCACGATCGTCGCGCGCAGGCGCTCCAGCAGCTCCGCGAGATCGACGTCGTCGTCGCGACGCTCGGTGAGCACCTCGTGCACCGCGGCGATGGCCAGGATGCGGTTGACCGAGTCGTTGAGGGCGCGGCGCGGATCGACATCGGTCGCGCGCGCCTGGATGCGCAGGAGCGAGGCGACCGTCTGCAGGTTGTTCTTGACGCGATGGTGGATCTCCTGGGCGAGCACGCCGCGCATCACGGCACGCCCCTGCTCAACGGCCACCGCCGCGTGGTGCGCGATCGAGCCGAGCAGCGTCAGCTCCTCATCGGTGAACGGCGTCTCGCGGTGCGTCACCAGCTCGCCCAGCTCGCGACCCTTCCAGCGCAGCGGCGTCCGCGCCTCGTGCGCCGCCTCGCTGCCGACAGGCCAGTGCACGCGCCCGTCGTCGAGCACGATCGACGCACCGCTCGCCTTCACCGCGTGCACCGTCGTCTTGACGATCTCCTCCAGCGACTCCTCGAGGTACAGGGAATCCGACACCGCCGCCGAGATGCGCGCCAGGGCCTCCAGCTCGCCGACGCGGGCCTGCGCGTTCGCGTACAGCCGCGCATGCTCGATCGAGTGTGCCACCTGCGCAGCGATCGCGACGAGCAGGTCGATCTCCTCCTGGCTGAACTCGTGGGCGCTGCGCGTGCGGACGTTGAGCGCCCCGGCCAGCTTCTCGCGCGCGAGCACGGGCACCGCCAGGATCGACTCGTACTGATCCTCCGGCAGGTTGGTGAAGCGCTTGAAGCGGGGGTCGAGGTGCGCATCGGCGGCGATCATGATCGGCTCGCGCTGCAGGGCCGCGGCGCCGGTGATGCCCTCGCCCGGGCGCATGCGCGGGCGGCGCGTCATCTCGTCAACGCCGGTGCCGTGCGTCGCGCGCAGCACGAGCTCGTCGGCGCGCGCGTCGTAGAGATAGACGAAGCAGGCATCGGCGTGCAGCGCCGTGGCCACCTTGCTCGCCACCAGGGCGAGCACCTCCTCGAGGTCGAGCGTCGAGTTGACCGCCTCGATCGTCTCCGTGAGAACGCGGAGATGGCGGGCGCTGGCGTCCATGCGGCGATCGTAGCGGCGGCCGGTATGCTCGCCAGCGTGACGACGTTCCAGTGGCTGATCGCACTTCACGTCCTCTCGGCGTTCCTGATGCTCGCCGGCGGGGTCGTGGCAGGGGCGCTGCACGTTGCGGCGATGAAGCGCGAGAAGCCGAGCGAGATCGCCGCGCTGCTCGGCCTGATCCGCAGCGGCGTCATCCTGGCGGGCCTCGGCTCGATCGGCACCATCGTCTTCGGGATGCTGCTCGTCCACCACCTCCACCTCTCGTTGGGCGCCGGCTGGCTGTCGGCCGCGCTCGCCCTCTGGGTCATCTCGCTCGCCCTGGGCGGCGCCGGCGGCCGTCCGCTGCGCCACGTCCGCTACCTGGCCGAGCAGCTCGCTGCCGACGGCGACCAGCCGAGCGCAGAGCTGCGCGCCAGGGTTGGCGCCCGCATCCACCTCATTCTCAACTGGGGCAGCGGGCTCGCCATCCTCGCGATCCTCGTGCTGATGATCTGGAAGCCGGGGGCCTGACGGTGCGCTCCGACACCCTCCTCTTCCTGCACGTCCTCGCCGCGATGGTGCTGCTCGGCTCGGCGGTCACCGTCGCGATCATGCTCGTCGCAGTTACGCGCCGCATCGACGATGTCGCCCGCGCCGGCCTGCTGCTGCATTTCGCCTACCGGCTGAACATGCTCGTCACGATTCCCGCCACCGTCGCCTCGATCGGCTTCGGCGAGGGACTCAAGGCCAAGGCGGACGCGGTCGGCACGTGGCTCGACGTCGGGTCGGGGCTGACCTACGTCGGTGTGCTCGTCGGAGCGCTCGTCCTGCACGGCTTCCTGCGCCGCGGCATCGCCGCCACCGAGAAGGGGCACGCGCCGTCGCCCAGCACCATGCGCGGCGCCGCATCGATCGCACCGGCGATCGTCACCGCGATCCTCGTCATCGCGTTCCTGATGTCCGGCAAGCCCGCCTGACCCGGTCGCCGCGCGAGCGGCAGCGAGCGCGCGTCCACGCCAAGGATTCGCCACGGCCGCAGCGAATCTGCCCGCATGAGCAGCGTCGCCATCGATCTCGCGGGCACGCGCGGCTTTCTTGTCGCCGATGCGACCGGCCTCCCGCTCGGCCGGGTCGAGTGCCCGATGTACGGCAGTCGCCCCGACGCCCCCGACGCGCTGTCAGTGCGTACCCATGGCCTGCTTGGCCGGCGGCGGCGCCTGGTGCCGGTCGACGTGATTGCTGCGATCGACGCTGCTGCGGGCGTGGTCGGCCTGCGGGTCGGCGGCGACCAACTGCGCACCTTCCTCTAGACGGCGACCGCCACCGGAAGGCCGTCAGGGCGCAACGCCCCGCCGAGCCGCTCGAGCTCGCCCGGTACGATGCGGTAGTAGGCCCACTTGCCGCGCTTCTCCGCGCTGACGAGGCCAGCATCGCGCAGCACCTTGAGGTGGTGCGAGATGGTGGGTTGGCCGAGGTTGAAGGCGTCGGTGATGTCGCACACGCACACCTCGCCGAGGGCGGCGAGCCGGTTGACGATTGCGATGCGCGTCGGGTCGGCGAGCGCCTTGAAGCCTGCCGCGAGCGACTCGGCAACGGCCACGTCGAGCACCGGTGCGCCCGGGACGCAGCAGGCAGGCGACGGGCTGACGGGCAGGTCACGCATCGACAGACATCAATATAACACGCGCTCCGATCGGACCGCTACCTTGTCGCCTTGCCGTCGGCGTTCGACGGCAAGGGAGGCAAAGACGCCTCGGACTCCTGCAGCACAGGGGAGGACGGGGCGATTTTTTTGGTCTAACCGCCCCACCCCGCCGCTGCCGGAGCCGAGGAACAGACCACGGCACGACGGGAGGGAGCGCGATGATCAAGGTAGAAGCCGTCGTGATCCGCGAGCGCATCGAGACAGTGATCGATGCGGTCGAGGACGAGACAGGCCACGTAGGTGTGACGGTGATCGAGGCTGTTGGCCACGGCAAGCAGCGCGGCATCACGCACGAGTACCGGGGACGCGTCTTCGAGTCGCGCTTCCTGCCGAAGGCCCTGCTGGTCTTCATCGTCCAGGACGACCTCGCCGACAGGGTCGTCGCGTCCATCGTCGACGCCGCCGTGAGCGGGAACGAGTCCGGCGACGGCATCGTCTGGACGACCCCCGTCACGGGAGTCATGCACAACCGCACCGGCAAGCGGCTCGAAGAGATCGAGCCCGGAGAGAGCTTCTGATGCCGAAGAACCACGACCTTCTCATTGCCATCAGCACGGTCTGGGTGGTCATCGCGGCCGTGCTCGTCATGTTCATGCAGGCGGGCTTCGCCCTGCTCGAGGCGGGCCTCACCCGCATGAAGAACGCCGGCCACATCGCTGGCAAGAACATCCTGATCTTCGGCCTCTGCTCGGTCGTCTACTGGGCGATCGGCTACGGCATCGCGTTCGGTGACGGCAGCTCCCAGATCATCGGCACGTCCGGCTTCTTCCCCTCGGTCGAGTCGCTGATCTCGGTTGGCAGCAA
This sequence comes from Actinomycetota bacterium, assembly GCA_947507735.1. Lineage (GTDB taxonomy): Bacteria > Actinomycetota > Thermoleophilia > Gaiellales > Gaiellaceae > CANFDS01. Next base: position 10,174 of record CANNRA010000004.1, on the reverse strand, counting down.
GCCGTTCTCCTTCTTCGCCGAGATCCCGGGCGCCGCCGGCTACCTGTTCGAGGTCGTCTTCGCCGGCGTCTCGCTGGCGATCGTCTGGGGCGCCATGGCCGAGCGCGTCAAGCTCTGGGTCTACATCGTCTTCGGGGTCTTCTTCACGATCACCTACTCGATCGTGTCGCACTGGATCTGGAGTCCGGCGGGCTGGCTCTTCCAGCGCGGCATGCAGGACTTCGCCGGCTCGACCGTCGTGCACTACCAGGGCGCGCTCGCCGCGCTCGCCGGGGCGCTCATCCTGGGCCCCCGCATCGGCAAGTTCGGCAAGGACGGACGCGCCCACGCGATCCCCGGCCACAACATCCCGTTCGCCGTGCTCGGCACGTTCATCCTCTGGTTCGGCTGGTTCGGCTTCAACGCGGGCTCGACGCTGTCGGTCGACTTCGGCGGGATGGGCTACTTCGCGTACGTGGCGATGACCACGAACATCGCGGCCGCGACCGGCGCGGTGGTTGGCATGCTGATCGCCTGGAAGAAGCTCGGCAAGCCCGACATCTCGATGATGCTGAACGGCGCCCTCGGCGCGCTCGTCGCCATCACCGCGGCATCCGGCTTCGTCGCGCCCTGGGCGGCCGTCGTGATCGGCGCCGTCGCCGGCGTGATCGCGGTGTACGGCGTCGTCTGGGTCGAAAAGCGCGGCATCGACGACCCGATCGGGGCGGTCGCGGTGCACGGCATGTCTGGCATCTGGGGCACCCTCGCCACCGGCCTGTTCGCGGTGCCGCTGCTGGCGAAGAACCTCGCCACGGGCACGGGCGGCCTCGTCTACACCGGCTCGTTCCACCAGCTCGGCCAGCAGGCAATCGGCCTGGTCGCGGTCGGCGCCTTCAGCTTCGCCACCTCGTACGGCTGCCTCTGGACGCTCAACAGGCTGTGGGGCATCCGCGTCCCGGCCGAGGTCGAGATCCAGGGCCTCGACGTGCACGAGCACGGCATGTGGGGCTACCCCGAGTTCTACATCCCGGTCCCCGGCGGCTACGGCACCGACACGCACACGCAGCTCGGCACCCACGCGACCGACCAGGCCAGCAACCGCCACCCGCACTCGGAGCCCGCAGGGTCAGCACCTAGCTCGGGCTAGCCGCCCGAGCGAGCGTCTAGAGCCAGGACTCCCAGAAGCGGAGCGCGCCCGTGGGAGTCCTGGCTCCGGCGCCGACCAGCAACGCAGCCCGATCGGCCCCCTGGGCCCGAGACTCCTGCAGGTCGGCGAGCAGAGCCACGAAGCCGGCATAGGTCTCGGCGACCTCGACCGGCGCCCAGCCACCGTCGTCCTCGACAGCGACGAGCACCGGCAGGCGCGGGTCGCCGAGATCGACGAGCAGAGCGACCTGCCCGAGCTCCTCCTCGCCGACGACCAGCCACAGCGGCCGCCACTGGCCCGTCTCGTCGCCCGTCAGATCCTCGTCGTCAGCGCCGACGGCGTAGCCGAGCTGGGCCTCCGCCAGCTCCTCGACCTCGTACAGCGCAAAGCGGCTCTCGCCGAGCTCGGCGCTGCGCAGCACCACGTCGGCGCGCGCAGCGAGGAAGCGTTCGAGCGGGGCGGAGTCCGGCACGGGCAAGAGCGTACCGGCGCCCGTGCCGGTGACTACGCCCTTACGGCTTGACGATGCGGAGCGTCCGCTTGTCGAGCACGGCGCAGGTGACGCCGTCCTGGTTCTTGATCTCCTCGCGGATCGTGACGACGCCGCGACCACCCTCCTCCTTCGGGTCGAGGGCAAGCACCTCGCCCTCGACGTGCAGCGTGTCGCCGATGAAGACCGGCTTGACGAAGCGCACGCGATCCATGCCGTAGAACGCGACGATCGCGTCCTCCGGACCGTCGCCCGACATCAGCGCAAACTCGAGGCCGGTGGCGACGCTGAGCGTGAGGCAGCCGTGCGCGATGCGCTTGCCGAACGGCCCCGCCTTGGCGTACACCTCGTCGGTGTGGAGGGCCGAGTAGTCGCCCGACCAGCCCGAGAAGAAGACGAGGTCGGCCTCGGTGATCGTGCGCGCGCGCGTGTGGAAGCGGTCACCGACCGCGAGCTCGTCGTAGTACGCATTGAGAACGTTGGACGACACGAGTCAAGCCTCCAGATTGCCGGAAGGGATACGGAAGTTCGGAACGCGGACGCCCTCCTCGCGCTCCTCGAAGAACACCTCGACCGCCATGCCGGCCTGGATCGCCGACGGGTCGCAACCGACGACGTTGCCGACGACGCGCACCCCCGGCTCGAGGTCGATCAGCGCGATCGCGTACGGCACCTGGTCGACCAGCACCTCGGCCACCGGGTGCGTCGCCACCACCCACGAGTAGACGCTGCCGCGCGTCGGCGCGTCGCCCCAGGCGATCTCGTCGCCGAAGCAGTGTGGGCACATCGGGCCGGGCGGCCAGTGGCCGACACCGCAGGCGGCGCAGCGGGGCACGACGTAGCGGCCCTCCTGCGCGGCGTCCCAGAACGGCTGCGTGTCGTGGTCGGGACGGGGGAGCGGCATGCCTCGCAGCACGGGTCAGTCCTTCCTCAGGATCACGGCGGCAGAGAGCTGGGCGACCGCGCTGCACGACAGCACGACCTCGCAGCCCGGCACCTGGGCGCTGGATTCACCGCGCAGCTGGCGGGTCGCCTCGATGATGTGCGGCAGACCGTGGATGTACGCCTCCGAGTGGTTGCCGCCGTGCGTGTTCACCGGCAGCTCGCCGTCGAAGTGGATGCGGCCATCCTCGACGAAGGGGCCGCCCTCGCCGCGGCCGCAGAAACCGTATGCCTCCAGGGCCATCGGGATGAACGGCGTGAAGTGGTCGTAGATCATCACCGCGTCGATGTCAGCCGGGCCGACCCCGGCCGAGGCGTAGACGTCCTTCGCGGTGAAGTGCGCCTCGGTGGTGGCGAGGTCGTCGCGGAAGATGATGCCGCGGGCGCGCGTCCCTGAACCCTGCGCGGCACCCATGATCCAGGCAGGCGGCTTGCGCAGCGAGCGGGCACGCTCGGCCGTGGTGACGATCACGGCGCAGCCGCCGTCGCTCTCGATGCAGCAGTCCAGCAGGTGCAGCGGGTCGGCGATCATGCGTGACGCCTGGTGGTCGGCGACGGTGATCGGCTTGCGCATCATCGCGCGCGGGTTCATCGACCCGTGCGTGCGCAGCGCCACGGCGACCGCGCCGAACTGCTCGCTCGTCCAGCCGTACTCGATCATGTGGCGGCGCGCGAACATGCCGAACGCCTGCGCCGGCGTCAGCAGGCCCCAGGGCATCTGCATCTGCTCGAAGCCGCCCACCTTCTCGCTCATCCAGGTCGATCCCTGGCCGTAGCGGGCACCGGAGCGCTCGTTGAGCGAGCGGTAGCAGACCACCGTCGTCGCGAGCCCCGCGGCGATCGCGGCAGCAGCGTGGACGATCACCGCGTTGCCGCCGGTGCCGCCGTAGCCGGTGTGGCTCATCCAGCGCAGGTTGCGCAGGCCCGCCGACGAGGTCAGCGCCACCTCGTCCACCGGATCCATGTCGTAGCGGACGAGCCCGTCGATCTCGCCCACCGAGATGCCGGCGTCGTCGGCGGCCTTGCGGATCGCCTCGCACGCGAGCGCGAGCTCCGTGCGGCCCGACTCCTTGGAGTACTCCGTCTCGCCGATGCCGACGATCGCGGCCTTCTCACGCAGCTGTGCGCCCACCCTGTCCCCCTCCTGCCGAGTGGAACGACCCTACGCCACCAGGCGGGCTGGGATCAAGCCGCAGCGACCTGGGCGGCGAGCGCACCGAGCGCGCCCTCGCCGAGGTACGGCTTCCAGCTCTGCGGCACCGTCGGCGCCGCCAGGCGGATGAACAGCACAGGCTGCGGTGGCCGCGGCGGGATGCGCATCGTCATTCCGGTCGTCTCCAGCGGCCGGTCGCCCTTGCGCAGGTTGCACGGGGCACACGCCGTGACGACGTTGTCCCACTCCGACCGGCCACCCTTGCTGCGCGGCACCACGTGGTCGAGCGTCATCCGGCCCGCCGCCGTCCCGCAGTAGACGCAGCGCCAGCCGTCGCGGGCGAACAGCGCCCGCCGCGAGATCTTGCGCGAGGAGGAGCGCGGCACCCGCACGTAGTCGAGCAGCCGGATCACGAGCGGCCACGGGTGCGAGCCGGCCGCCGAGCGAAGCGGACGTTCGAGCGTCTCCAGCAGCTCAGCCTTGCGCTTGTGCAAGAGAACGTGCGCACGCCGAACCGAGCACACGTTGAGTGGCTCGAAGCTCGCGTTGAGGACGAGCACATGGTCCACGAATCGCGAGTGTAACGGGCGGGGCGGGTGCAGCAGCGTCACGCCCCGGTGCAGCAACGGTGAAGGTGGGGTTACGGCGTCATTGCGCGCTCGACCGCCTCGATCTCCTCGGGGGAGAGCGCGATCGTGGCACGGCCGTGATCCAGCTTCTTGACGTAGATGCGCGCGTGGTCGCGGCCCTGGATCGCCGTCAGCACGAGGCCGGTGCGCGCGCCGTCGAGCAGTGCCACCGACGCGGAGAGCTGGCCGCCCGTGTCCTCGTAGGCGTCGTAGCGCAGCACGGCCACGTTCGACAGCGAGCCGTCCACACGGCGGTCGACGCGCGAGAGGCCGGCCGCGACCTCGTCCACGGCACGATGCAGGTCGTCGATGCGCGCCTGCAGCGACACGGCGAAGTCGATCAGGTCGCCCTTGCCGCCGCCGAGCAGCACCTTCTGGCCAGCGCGGATCGAGCGGATCCGGGTGGCGAACCAGGCAGCCAGCACCAGCGATACGCCAGCAGCGACCGCAGCACTCACCGCGACCCAGGCCGCGACACCCGACGAGAGGAAGGCCAGCACAGGCCTAGCCGAGCGAGAAGATGACCGGGAACTCGGCCGAGTTGTTCGCCGTCGACTGCTCGCCGGGCACCGGCTGGACATCGACCTTCACGGAGGTCTTGGTGGCAAACTGGACCGGCCCGAGATCGGAGAAGGTGATCGTCTTCTGCTCGCCCGGGTTGATCTGGTCGATGACAGCCTTCTTCACGATCGGCGTCGGCGACTGGAGGATGGTGAGGGTCACGTTGACCTGCACCTCCTGGCTCTCACCCGTGTCCAGGACCGTGACCTCGAAGCCGAGATCAGTCTTGGCGACGATCGTCGTCTCGGTGCCGGGCGCGAGCAGCGTGCCGGACGGGAGCACCTTGACCGCGACGAGGCCCATCCCGTGCAGGCCTGCCGCGGTGGCGGTGGAGCCGCCGGTCGAGGCACCCTGGATGCGCTGCAGCACCGGCACCCACGTGCGCGAGCTGCCGAGATCGTTGCCGGCCAGCAGGTTCGACTGCGGCACCGTGACGCCGACGATCGCCTGGCGCTGCAGTTCGGTGTCGGCGGCGGCCTTGAAGAGATCGGCCCATACGACGTCGGCGGCGACAAGACGCTGCGACGCGACCGCGAGGCTGTTGGCCGTGGCGGTGCGATCCTTCGCAACCGGGTTGCCGTGGAAGACGGTGGCGATCCCCTGGAGGCCGGCAACGCGCAGCTGCAAGGCCTCGAGCAGCATCGCGTGCTCCTCGATGAGCTCCTTGGGGGGCTTGACGAGCTCCACGGTCGCCAGGCGCTGCTGCTCCTGCTGCGCGAGGTTGTGCACCTTCGGGTCGAGATCGCTGGACTTGATGCCAGCAGTGTTGAGCGCTGCCATCAGCTGGTTGCCAACCTTCGCCGAGGCCGTGCCGACGACGCCGACCTTCGCCATGTAGCTGCGGTACACCGACGTCTTGCTCGTGCCGCCGCAGCTGGACACCCAGAGGATGAGCAGCACGACGATCAGGATCGCGAAGCCGATCAGGCCGAGCAGGCGCAGCAGCGGCGTCGATGGAGCGGACGGGCGGCGCGGCCCGCCCTCGCGGGGTGCCTGACCGCCACGGAAGCCTCGCTCGCTCGGCTGGGCCTCGCGGGTTTCGGGCTCCGCGAAGAAGTCGAACTCGATGTCGTCGTCGTCGTCGCGATTCATAAGGGCTGGAAGCCTGGCCCAGTCTACCGCGTTTCAACACGGCGAAAGGAGTTTCCCCCCCGTCGTCCAAACCTTCCACTCAGATGGGCGCAGCAGCAGAAGCACTTCCGACCACCAACCTCGTCCTCGGCGCCTATCGGCCCCTGCGCCCGCTCGGCTCTGGCGGCTCGGGATCGGTGTGGCTCGCGGTGCACGAACCGACCGGCCGCGAGGTGGCGCTCAAGATCGTCGCCCGCGAGGGACGGGCAGGCGAGCGGGCCGAGCGCGAAGCACGCGCCGCCGCACAGTTGCGCCACCCCCACGTGCTGCGCGCCTACGCCCTGGGGCGCGACCCGGGGCACGTCTACATCGCCTACGAGTACATCGCCGGCGGCACGCTGCGCGACGCGATCCGTAACGGCCAACTGCGCGACGGCGAGGCAATCGAGGCCGCGGCCCAGATCCTCGACGCGCTGGCGCACGCCCACGGCTCCGGCATCGTCCACCGCGACGTCAAGCCGTCGAACATCATGCTCGCCGAGGGCCATGGCGGCATCCACGCGAAGCTGCTCGACTTCGGCCTCGCGCTGGTGGCCGAGGAGGAGACGCTCACCGCCCACGGCGACGTCCCCGGCACGCTCGCGTACATCTCGCCGGAGCGGCTACGCGGCCACAAGGGCGGCCCGCCCGCCGACATCTGGGCGATCGGCGTCCTGCTCTGGGAGGCGCTCGCCGGCCAGCACCCGTTCTGGAAGGGCTCGCTGCTCGACACCGCGCGCGGCATTCGCATCGGCGCCGAGCCGCTCGGCGGCCAGCGTCCCGACCTGCCGAAGCAACTGCTCTCGCTCGTCGATAGCGCCCTCTCGCTCGATCCGGCCGACCGCCCCTCCGCCGAGGCGCTCGCCGCCGCCCTGCGCGCTGCGCCACGCCACACCACGAGCAACCGCTCCCGCAAGCCGGAGCGCACCCGTGAGCGCCCCGACCGGCCGCGTCGCAAGGAGCAGCCGAAGCGCCGCCGTGGCACTGGCGGTGGCGGTGGCGGTGGCGGCAACGACGACGGGAACGGCTCCGGCGGCGACCGGCCGCAGCGCCCGCGCAGCAAGGCCCCGCGCCGCGTCATCGCCACCCCTCGCCTCTCGGCCCCGACGCTCGCGCGCCCCGCCAACGAGCGGCTAGCGATCGCCGGGCTGGCAGCGCTGCTCGCCGGCTGGGCCGCCGCCACGATCCCCTTCTTCCCGACGGGCGGGGCGCCACTCGCAGCGCTTGTCGCCGCCGTCCTCGGCCTGACGCTGCCGGGCTGGGCCTTCGCCTTCGCGCTCGCCGTGCCGATCCTGCCGCTCGGCAACATCGCCTTCGGTGCAGGTGCTGCCTGGGCCGCGTTCGCCGCCGTGTGGCTGTTCGCCTTCCGTCGCCGCCCCGCCGAGGGCCTGCTGATCGCGCTGGCGCCCGTGCTTGGCGCGGTCTCGCTGCTCGGCCTGGTGCCGCTCGCAGTGCTGCATGTTCGCTCGCTGCCACGCCGGATCGCGCTCGCCGTGACGCTCGTGCTCGGGGGCGTGCTCGCCTGCGGCCTGGTGGGGAACGCGTTGCCGTTCGGCGTCGCACCGCTCGCCGGGCTCGGCATCAACAACGTCCTGCAGCCGCTAACCGTGCTGCGCGCGCTGGCGCAGGTGCTGGAGCACCGGCCCGCGATCGCTGCCGAGGCCGTCGTGCTGGCCGCGGCCGCTGCGGCCCTACCCTTCCTGCGCGGGCGCAGCGGCCGGTGGCTCACCGGATTCGGCCTCGTGCTCGCCGGTCTGACCGTGGCTCCCGTACGGGGCACCGCATCGCTGCCGCTCGTCGCCTCCGCCTTCCTCGTCAGCGCCACGATTGCCGGGCCGCTCGTTCCCTGGCGCAGGCTCCGCGAGCGCGCAGCGGCACCGCGCCGAAACCCCCAGCTACACTCGTGAATGCCCTGTAGAAGCTGGTGATGAGCGTCCTTCGGACTATTGAACAGAAGATCGAGGGCCTCTTCGAGGGGCTTTTTGGTCGCGCCTTCAGAACGCATGTCCAGCCGGTTGAACTGGCGCGCAAGCTGACGAAGGAGATGGACGACCATCGCATGGCCTCGGTCTCGCGGACGTACGCGCCAAACGAGTTCACCCTCTTCCTGAGCAGTGGCGATCGCACCCAGTTCGCCGACTACGAGGACTCGCTGGTGCTGGAGCTCCAGGACTTCCTGGCCGAGCACGCGCGCCGCGAGGGCTACGTGCTGCTCTCGCCGCCCACCGTGACGATCGACACCGACAAGGACCTGCCGCTCGGCCACTTCGGGATCGCAACCCGCATGGTGCAGTCCTCGCGGACCGCCGAGCGCCCACGCCGCGGCGCCGAGCCCGTGCTGCCGCCGCCGATCCCGGAGCTGGAGAGCAGCGAGAGCGACGTCTTCGGCGGCTTTGCACCGGCCGAGGTCGCAGCGCCGCCGCTCGTCGTGCCGCCTGTCGTGCCGCTCGTCGTGCCGCTCGTCCCTGCCGCCGCGCCGTCGAGCGACACGATGCTCTACACGCCGCCCGCGCCGGCCCCCGAGCCCGCGGCAGCGCCCGCGCACGAGGGTGGCGCAGCGCTCGTCGGCGAGAGCGGCCGCCATGCGCTGGACAAGCCAGCAGTTGCGATGGGCCGCGCCAAGGACTGCGACATCGTTGTCGCCGACCTCAACGTCTCCCGCCGCCACGCCGAGGTGCGCCTCGAGGACGGCGAGCACTGGCTCGTTGACCTCGGCTCCACCAACGGCACGTCGGTGAACGGCACGCGCGTGTCCCGCGCCAAGCTCGAGAACGGCGACCGGATCGAGCTCGGCTCGACCGTGCTCGTCTTCGAGCGGTCGGAACGGTGATCGGCACGCCGTCGCTCGTCGCCTCGGCGACGGTCGAGAGCGTCCTCCTCGTTCTCAAGATCGCCTTCGTCGTCCTGCTCTATCTGGTGATCTGGCGGATCCTGCGCGCGGCCACGCGCGAGGCGAAGCCGGGCTATGGCGGGGTCGGCCAGGAGAGCATGATCCTGTCGCCGCTGGAGGCGCGTCGCCTGCTGGCGAACGCGACGCTGCTGCCGGCCGGCAAGCTCGTCGTCTCGGACAGCCCGACGCTGGAGCCCGGCTCGCTGCGCTCGATCGGCAACGTGCCGATGACGATCGGCCGCGCCAACGAGAACGACCTCGTGCTGCCCGGCGACCAGTTCGCCTCGACCCTGCACGCGCGCCTTGATCCGCGGCCCGACGGCGTCTGGCTCGAGGACGTCGGCTCGACCAACGGCACCTTCGTCAACAGCATCCTGCTGACCGGCGCCGTACGTCTGGAGCCGGGCGACCTGGTGCGCGTCGGCGAGACGGAGTTCAGGTTCGAGCCGTGAGCGTCGGCCGTAGCGCAGCGCTCAGCGACGCCGGCCGTCGCCGGCGCGGCAACGAGGACTCGTTCGTCCACGAGCCGCCGCTGTTCGCGGTGTGCGACGGCATGGGCGGCGCCCTGGCCGGCGAGCTCGCCTCGCGGCTCGCCGCGACGGCGCTCGAGGAGGCGGTGCACCGCGGCGGCCCGATCGACCTGGTCGAGGCGATTCTCGAGGGCAACCGGCGCATCCACGAGCGCTCGCGCATCGACGCGGCCGCCTCGGGCATGGGCACCACCGTCACGGCGGTGCTGGCCCGCAAGGACGGCCGCCTGCAGATTGGCCACGTGGGCGACTCGCGCGCCTACCGGCTGCGCGGCGGCGCGATCGAGCAGCTCACGCCCGACCACTCGCTGGTCGCCGAGCTGGTGCGCATCGGCCAGATCTCGCCCGAGGAGGCGGAGGGCCACCCGCAGCGTGCTGTCATCACGCGCGCGCTCGGCACCGACCTCAACGTCGAGGTCGACACCTTCGAGGTTACCTCCGAGCCGGGCGACCTCTACCTGCTGTGCTCCGACGGCCTGACGACGATGGTCGGCAACGAGCAGCTGCGCGCGATCCTCCTGCACAGCCGCGACGACCTGCAGGCTGCCACCCGTGCCCTGATCGCCGCCGCAAACGCCGGGGGCGGCGAGGACAACATCACCTGTGTCCTGTTCGAGACGGTCGCCGCCGACACCGCCTCAACCGCCGCCGAGCAGACCGCGATCATCCCGGCAGCGGCAGCCGCGCGTGCCCCCGACGAGGACACGCTGAGCGGCCTCGACAGCACCGGCGAGCAGGCGATG
>CANNRA010000003.1 GCA_947507735.1 Actinomycetota bacterium | reverse complement strand
CTGGAGGCGCGCATCGACGCCGCGCTCGGCTTCCCCACGCACGACCCGCACGGCGACCCGATCCCCGACGCCGAGCTGCGGCTGGTGCAGCCGCCGCTGCGTGCGCTCGCTGCGCTCGCCCCGGGCGAGCGTGCCGTGATCCGCCGCGTGCCCGACGACGTGGAGGCCCTGCGCACGCTGCGCGAGCTCGCACTGCTGCCCGGCACCGAGATCGAACTCGTCTCCGCGGGCGGCGCCGACGTGCTGCTGACGCTCTCGTGCGGGGGCGTCGAGCGTGCCATCGAGCATGAGCTCGCGGCCCGCATCGGCGTGGCGTAGCGTCACGCCCTGCTGCTCCACCTCCCGCGCTGACCCCGCGACCCGCAGAATGCTTTTGTGAAGCCTGTTGGCGTAGTCGGCAGCCTCGCCCTCGATCTCTTCCCGGGCGCCGCTCCGCGTCCCGGTGGAGGCCCGGTCTACGCCGCGCAGGCCCTGCGTGCGCTCGGCCGTCCCGGCACGCTCGCCTGCAAGTGCGGCGCCGCCGACCGGCCCGAGCTGCTGTTGCACCTCGCCGCGCTCGACCTGCCGCTGCGTCTGATCGCGGGGCGCACCACCACCTCGTTCGGCTTCGAGTACCACGGCGAGGAGCGCAGCCTGGAGGTCGTTGCGATTGGCGACCCCTTCACGCTGGATGAGGCCGGCGGCTGGGTTGCCCGCGCGCTCGACCGCGTCGAGTGGGTGCACGTGGCGCCGCTCCTGCGCAGCGACTTTCCGGTGGAGACGCTGGAGCGTCTCGCGCGCGGCAGGCGCCTGCTCTACGACGGGCAGGGCCTCGTGCGCGTGTCGGAGCTCGGGCCGCTGCAGCTCGACGACAAGTTCGATCCCGACCTGCTGCGCTTCATCTCGATGCTCAAGCTCTCCGAGGAGGAGGCGAAGGTGCTCGTTGGCGATGAGCTGGAGCCGTCGGCGCTGATGGAGCTCGGCGTGGGCGAGGTGGTCGTGACGCTCGGCTCGCGGGGGTCGCTGGTCGTGGCCGACGGGCAGGCCGAGCGAATTCCGGCGACGCCGATCCGGGGCGAGCTTGACCCGACCGGCGCCGGTGACGCGTTCGCGATCTCGTACCTGGTGGCGCGCAGCGCAGGCCAGTCGCCTGCCGCGGCGGCGCGGCGCGCCTCGGCGGTGGTCGCAGGCATCCTCGCCGGCAGGGCACGCCAGGGGTGATCGCCTGGTGCCGCACCGAGCTCGGCGACGTCGAGATCGACCTGGCGGCCGAGCAGGCGACGCTGCTTGACCACCCCGGGAACTGGGTCGCCTCACTGGTGCCCGAGACGGGCCTGCCGCGCGTCGTCGACGCAGCGGTCGTCGGGTCGACGGTGATCGCACTCGTCGACGCGAAGCCGCCGCTGCTCGTCTCGCACGATGCGGGGCGCACCTGGCGCGGCGCCGGCCATGGCCTGCCGAAGGGCCAGCACATCGCGATCGCGCCGGAGAGCCCTGACACGGTGCTCTACGCGACGGCAACCCGCCTCTGGCTGTCGGAGGACGGCGGTCGCTTCTGGCGCTCGCTCGCGCCGGAGCTGCCGGAGATCGCTGAGCTCGGCTTCGTCGCCCCGGAGTAGCCGCGGCTAGGTCAGCTGGAACTCGCCGCGGGCGACCACGACGGCCGACCCGCCGACCTGGATCGCGAGCAGCTCGTCGGCCGAGCCCTCGGCCCGGGCGTACAGCGTGGAGGGGCGCAGCAGCTCGGCGCCCTGCGAGATGACGATCTCGTCGCCGAAGGCGATGCGGCCGTGGCGGGCCAGGTGCAGCGCGAGCGGCCCCGCCGCCGAGCCGGTGGCCGGATCCTCGACGACGCCCTTGCCCGGCGCGAACATCCGCGTCTTCCAGGCGAGGCCCTCGCCGGCGAAGCAGTTGATGCCGAGCGCGCCGATCGCACGCAGCCGGTTGACGTCGGGCTCGAGCGCGGCGACAGCAGCCTCCGACTCGAGCGCCACGTAGATATGGCGCACGCCGTTGTCGTACAGCTCGACCGGCAGCAGCGAGCGCTCGACGCCGAGCGCTGCGAGCAGCTCCGTCGTCTCCGCCTCGCCGAGCGGCTCGACCGTCGGCAGGGGCTGCCGCATCCAGCCGAAGATGATCCGCGCGCCATCGCGCTCGAGCACGACCGGCACGATGCCCATGCCCGTCTCCAGCAGCACCTCGACGGCCTGCAGCGGGATGCCCAGCACGAAAGCGGTGCCCAGCACCGGGTGGCCGGCGAACGGCAGCTCCGCCTCGGGCGTGAAGATGCGGATCTTGACGTGCGCCTCGCCGCGGGTGGTGGGCGGATAGACGAACACCGTCTCCGACAGGTTCAGCTCGCGGGCGATCTTCTGCAGCATCGCCTCGGGCAGGCCCGTGGCGTTGGTGAAGACGGCGAGCGGGTTCCCTTCGAGCGCCCTGTCGGTGAAGACGTCGGCGAGGACGTAGCGGAAGCGTTTCACGCCGGTCAGCCTACTGGGCCGTGAAGCCGCCGTCGGCCAGCAGCGAGGAGCCGGTCACGAACGAGGAGGCGTCGGAGAGCAGCCAGAGGATCGCCTCGGCGATCTCCTCGGCGGTGCCGAGCCGCTTCAGCGCGTGCATCTGCTCGACGGCGGCATAGACCTCGGGCCCGACGTTGGCGCGGCCGCGCTCGGCCATCGGCGTCTCGGCGAAGCCGGGCAGCACCGCGTTGACGCGCACGCCCTGCGCGGCGGCCTCGAGCGCCGCCACCTTGGTCAGGCCGATCACGCCGTGCTTCGCCGAGGTGTAGTCGGCCGAGGCCGGGAACGCCACCAGGCCGAGCACCGACGACACGTTGACGATCGAGCCGCTCCCCGGGGCGGTGCCCTGCGCGCGCAGCGCCAGCAGCTCGTGCTTGAGGCAGAGGAAGACGCCGGTCAGGTTGATGCCGATCGTCCGCGCCCAGGCGCTCTCGTCCAGCTCGGTGATCGGCGTGATCGCGCCCTCGATGCCCGCGTTGTTGACCGCTGCGTCCAGCCGGCCAAAGGTGGCGACGGTCTGCGCGACTGCTGCGGCCACGTCGCTGCTGCGCGTCACGTCGCAGCCGATCGCAAGCGCCTCACCACCCGCCGCGCGCACCAGCGCGGCGGCCGCCTCGGCCGTGTCGACATCGATGTCTGCGAGCGCCACGCGCGCTCCCTCGGCGGCCAGCAGCAGCGCCGTTGCGCGCCCGATGCCGCTGCCGCCACCCGTCACGAAAGCCGTCTTGCCCTGCATGCGTCCGGTCATGTCGCCGACTCTAGACCTCGCACCTCTATCCTTGCGTGCAGTGCTCCTGTACCTCGTCCGTCACGCGGAGGCAGCACCCGGGAACCCCGACGAGCTCCGCCCTCTGACCGAGGCCGGAAAGCGCGCGGCCCGGGAGCTGGGCAGCCGCATTGCCGCCGCCGGCGCGCTCGACGCCGTCGTCACCAGCCCGCTGCTGCGCGCCTGCGAGACCGGGGTCGAGACGCCCGCGGTCGCCGTCGAGCTCGCGCCCGGCGCCACGGCCGAGGCGCTCGTCAGCGCCGTCGCCGGCCGGGGCCAGCGCGTTGCCGCTGTCGGCCACATGCCCGACCTGACAGTGATCGTCCGTGCCCTCACCGGCGCCGAGATCGCCTTCGCCCCTGGCGACGTCCACGAGATCGAGCTCGCGGTTTGACCGACATCGCGGTCAGCGTCACCGGCCTGCGCAAGGCGTACGGCTCGCACGAGGCCCTGCGCGGCATCGACCTGCAGATCCGCACGGGCGAGGTGCTCGGCCTGCTCGGCCCGAACGGCGCCGGCAAGACGACCACCGTCGAGATTCTCGAGGGCTACCGCCAGCGTGACGCCGGCGAGGTGCTCGTCCTGGGCGAGGATCCGCAGCAGGCAAGCCGCGCCTGGCGCGAGCAGATCGGCGTCGTGCTGCAGAGCTCGTCGCTGTACGCCAACCTTCGCGTCGGCGAGATCCTGCGCCTCTTCGCCGGCTACTACCAGCAGTCCCGCGACGTGGACGAGGTGATCGCGCTCGTCGGCCTCGAGGACAAGCGTGACGCGCGCATCCGCACCCTCTCAGGCGGGCAGAAGCGCCGCGTCGACCTCGGCCTCGCCCTCGTCGGCGACCCCGACCTCGTGTTCCTGGACGAGCCGACCACCGGCTTCGACCCGCAGGCGCGCCGCCAGGCGTGGGAGATGATCCGCGGCCTGCGCACGCTCGGCAAGACGATCCTGCTGACGACGCACTACATGGAGGAGGCGCAGCAGCTCTGCGACCGCCTCGCCGTGCTGCGGGACGGGCTGATCGTCTCGGAGGGAACGCCGGCCCAGCTCACCGGCGCCGCCGCCGAGGCCGAGATCCGCTACCGCCGCGACGGCGAGCTGGTCGTCGTGCACACGTCCGAGCCGACCCGCGTCCTCGCCGAGCTGACCGCCGCCGCGGTCGCTGCAGGGCACGAGCTGGACGGCCTCGAGGTGCGTCGGCCCACGCTCGAGGACGTCTATCTCTCGCTCACCGGCGACGAGGATGTGGAGCACGCGTGAGCGGCCGCGACGTCAGGCTGTTCCTCCACCAGGTGCGCGGCGAGCAGCTGCTCTACTGGCGCACCCGCGAGGCGGCGATCTTCACCTTCGCCTTCCCGATCATGCTCTTCGTGCTGGTCGGGGCGGTCTACAAGGGCACCATCAACGGGCACCCGGCCGGCCGCGAGCTGCTCGCGGGCATGCTCGGCTACGGCCTCGCCAATACAGCGTTCGCCGGTCTGGCAATCACGCTGGTCGTGCGCCGCGAGAACGGCGTGCTGAAGCGCGTCCGCGCCACGCCGCTGCCGGCCGCCACCTACGTCGTGGCGCTGCTCAGCTCGATGCTGCTCGTCTTCGCGCTGGAGGCGGTCGTGATGGTGGTGCTCGCGAAGCTCGCCTTCCATGTCGGCGTGCCCGGCGCGATCGGCTCGCTGATCTTCGAGGTCATCTTCGGCATCCTGGCGTTCGCCGCGCTCGGCATTGGCATCACCGCGCTGATCCGCTCGGCGGAGGGCTCCTCGGGCGTGCTCAACGTGATCCTGCTGCCGATGGCGTTCCTCAGCGGCTCGTTCGGGCCGACGCGCAGCTACCCGCACTTCCTGCAGGTGATCGCGGACGTGCTGCCGCTCACCTACCTGCTGAAGATCGTCAAGGGCACGATCATCTCGGGCGACGCCTTCTGGGCGCATCCCGGCGCGCTCTGCGTCGTGCTGGCGTGGGGCCTGTTCGGCGCCCTTGCCGGTGTGCGCTGGTTCCGCTGGGAGCCACGCTCGAACTAGCGGTGCCCGGCCGGCCCGCTGGCGGCTGCTACTTGTCCATGCCGTCCATCCCCGGCATGTCGGCCATGCCACCCTGCGCATGGGTGCCGGGCTGCGTGAGTCCCGGGACGCTGCCCGGCGCCACTGCCACCCAGCAGCCGAGCGCGATCAGCGCGATCGCGGTTGCCCGCGACAGCCAGATGCCGCGCGGCAGGATCTTTTCGACGAAGACGATCGCCGCCACGATCGCCATCCAGAGCACGCTCATCACGCCCAGGGCGAACAGCACGAGCATCAGGCCCCAGCAGCAGCCGACGCACCACAGGCCGTGCTCGACGCCCATCACGAGCCCGCCGCCGACCCCCTTGCGGAAGCCGTGCATGACGAAGTGCAGCGGGCCGCGGCAGTGCTTGAGACAGGCCGTCTTGAGCGGGGTCAGCTCGTACACGCCCGCGAGCGCCACGGCCACGCCGACGGCGATCGGCCCCTGCCGGTTCCAGCGCAGGAAGCCCGGGTCGCCCCACGCGACCAGCCGGTACAGGCCGTACGCGGCGAGGCCGTACAGCGTCCACGCCACCAGGTAGCCGGCCACGAACACCCAGGTGGGCGCGTAGACGCCGCGGTGCCGCTCGCGGTCGCGCGAGACCTTGCTGAAGACGAGCACCATCGGCAGGGCCGAGGGCAGCATCATCGCCGCCATCATCGTCACCCAGACGCCGACGTACCAGGCGAGGCCGCCCAGATCGGTGCCCGGGCCCGCGTCCATGCCGTCCATCTCGCGAATGGTGAGGATCCAGGTGACGACGGCGGCGCCCAGCACCACCGTGGCAACCGTTGCCGTGTCGAGCCGCCGGCCTGCGCCGGCCTCGCCTACCCCTCCCACTGGAAGCGGGCGAAGTGGCCGTTCTTACCGGCGTTGTCCCACTCGAAGCCGAAGTCGGCGTCGCTGACGACGCCCTTCAGGCCCCTGGCGATGGGCAGGCTCGAGCTCATCGGGTGCGCGACGTTGGTGATCGTCGTCGGCTCGGTCTGGCCGGGCAGGATGATGCCCTCGACCTCGACGTCGAGCAGGCCCGGCACGCGGACGCTCCAGACGTTGCCGCCCGGCGTGAACTCGAAGGGCACGTGCTTGATGCCGACGAGCTCGCCGGTGAGGCTGCCGATGATGCCGGGAACGCCGCCGGCGCGACCCGTGACGATCTCCTCGAGCGCAGCCGCCTGCTCGGGCGTCGCCTGTTCATCGAGGTAGATGCCAACGCGCCAGCCGCCCTCCGACATCGTGCCGGGCGCGTCGACCAGCCAGACGAAGCCGAGCCCGTCCAGGCTGACGCCGTCCTTCTGGCCGCGCGCGATGCGCACGACGAGCGGCACGAGGCAGCGGTCGTACGAGCCCTTCATGACCGGCGATGTCACGCACGGGCAGAGGATCTCGCAGTTGCAGTTCTCCAGGTACTCGGCTTCGATCTGCCAGCTCATGCCGCCGACGATGCCTGGAACGGCGCCCGCGGTCAAATCGGCTAACGGCGCAGCGAGGCGGCGGCGCCGGCCGTCGCCAGCTTCAACGCGAAGCTGACGGCGCTGCGGCCGAGCTTCTGCGCGTCCTCCAGCGTCGCCTCGAGCGCCCCGACGAACCAGTCGAGGTCGGCCTCGGAGAAGACGAGCGGCGGCAGCACCTTGATCACGTTCAGGTTGTGCCCGGCCACCTGGGTCATGATCCGGTGCTTCTGGAAGAGCGGCCCGACCACGAGCTGCGAGAAGAGGCCCTTCTGCGCCTTCTCGACCAGGTTCCAGCTGCGCTTGCCGCTCTCCGGCTCGCCGAACTCGATGGCCCACAGCAGGCCCTGGCCGCGCACGTCCTTGACCACCTCGAAGCGGTCGATGAGCGGGCGGGTGCGTTCCAGCAGCAGCTCGCCCAGGCGGGCGGTGTGGGCGACGAGGTCGCGCTCGGCCAGCTCGTGCAGCGTGGCGAGCCCGGCCGCCATGGCGAGGTCGGTCGGGGCGAACGTGGAGCCGTGCGCGAGCGCGTTCTCCAGCGAGTCGAACACCTTGTCGAAGACGCGGTCGGAGAGCAGCAGCGCACCCGACGGCACGTAGCCGCCCGACAGCGATTTGGCGACCGGGATCAGATCGGGCTCGAGCCCCCAGTGCTCCAGCGCGAACAGCTTCCCGGTGCGCCCGAAGCCGGTCTGCACCTCGTCCACGCAGAAGAGGGTGCCGTGGCGGCGGCAGGCGGCCTGCACGCCTTCCAGGTAGCCGGCGGGCGGCAGGTTGAGGCCCTTGCCCTGGATCGGCTCGAGCATGACCAGCGCGACGTCACCGCTGCGCAGCTCCGTCTCGATCGCGTCGAGGTCGCCCCAGGGGACGCGGGTGAAGCCGGGCACCAGCGGCTGGAAGCGGCCGGCGAACTCGCCCGCGGCGGTCGCCGACAGCGAGCCCAGCGTCAGCCCGTGGAAGGCGTGGTCGGCCGTGACGACGCGGGTGCGACCGGTGGCGGCGCGCCCGAGCTTGATCGCAGCCTCGACGCTCTCGGTGCCGGAGGAGGTGAAGAGCACCTTCTGCACGGAGGGCGGGGCGACGGCGAGCAGCCGCTCGGCGAGGATGGACGGCAGCGCCGTGATGCCGAGCTGGACGCGGCCGGGCAGGTCGAGCTCGAGCGCCTGCTCGAGGGCGCGGCGCACCGTCGGGTTGTTGCGGCCGACGTTGTACATCCCGAACGCGCCGAGCATGTCCAGGTAGCGCTCGCCGCGGTCGTCGAAGAAGTAGGCGCCCTCGGCGCGCGCCCAGCTGCGGTCGAAGCCGATCGTGCGCAGCAGCCGCACGAACTGCGGGTTCACGGTCTTCGCGTGGAGGTCGAAGCTGCCGCCTGCGTGGGAGTCGAGGAGCGCGCGCAGGTCGAGGTCGGCCATGCCGGAAGGCTACCCGGCCGAGCGTGCCGCGAGGCGCCGCTCGATTGCGCGCATGACGCCGCTCACCTGCGCCTCGCTGACCGGCTTCAGCGCGCTCTCGCCGAGCACGCCGAGCAGCCCGCCCAGCTCCACCACGGCTGCGTAGCGCATCAGGGTCGCGCCCTCGCCCGACGGCTCCAGGTCGAACGCCGTCTCGATGCGCACCGTGCCGCCGAAGGTCTTGCCGCGGGCGACGAGGCGTGCCCGCGTCGGCTCGACCAGCTCGACCAGCTCGAAGTCGAGCGTCACCTTCGGGCCGACGGGCAGGCGGAGGACGCCGTGCCAGCGCGTCGGCGACTCGATCCGGAACTCGCTCAGGCCGGGAACGGTGGTGGCGACGAGCTGCGGGTCAACGAGGGCTGCGAACACCTCCGCTGGCGGTGCCGTGAACGTGTGCTGGCCTTCGATGCGCATCGAGACAGAGGGTAGCGGCCAGGCTTGGGCTGGAAATCTCCGCGACCTTCTGGTTACATTTTGGGCGCCGCGTCTGTCGGGGGGCCGCAGCCCTGCGGACGCGGCACTTCTCTGGTCCGGGCCGGGAGGCTCGAGTGACAGGGCTGGAGCCGGAGGTCAGGCGCTCTTTGGCGCGACCCGACCGCGCTCGAGCACGTCCTCGCGCGTGCCACCGTTGGCGGCGGCGCTGAACGCCTGGTCGAGCTCGAGCAGCGCGCGGGCGGCGCGGGCCGCCTCGATCAGCCGGCGCGGCTCGACACCCGTGTCGATCTCCAGCTCGGCGAACAGCTGCGCGAGGTCCTCGGTGGCGACGTTGCCGAAGTGGGCCATCCCGTGCGGCATGCGGATGCCGCCGCCGATGCCGCAGATCGACCCCTCGAAGGTCGTCACGCCGACCTGGGCGCCGGCGAGCGCGTTGGCGAGCGCCATGCCGTTGGTGTTGT
This sequence comes from Actinomycetota bacterium, assembly GCA_947507735.1. Classification (GTDB taxonomy): domain Bacteria; phylum Actinomycetota; class Thermoleophilia; order Gaiellales; family Gaiellaceae; genus CANFDS01. The sequence goes on along the minus strand of CANNRA010000003.1, from coordinate 23,740 downwards.
GCAGGTGCAGCGACACGCTGAGGTCGGCGAAGCGCTCGCGCAGCGCGGTCACCAGGCGCTGGATCCGCAACGGCCCGTCCACGCCCACCGAGGTCGCCAGCGAGTAGTCGCTGATGCCCCAGGCGTGCATCTGCTCGACCAGGCCGAGCACCTTCGCCTGGGGGATCTCGCCCTCGTACGGGCAGAAGGTCGACACCGAGAGCGCCATCGTCAGCGGCACCCCGGCGGCCCGCGCCTCCTCGGCCATCGCCTCGACCTGCACGAGGTTCTCGGCGATCGTCATGTTCGAGTTCTTCTTGTTGTAGCTCTCGCTCGAGGTGATCAGGCCGACGATCTCATCCACGCCCGCTGCGATGGCGCGCTGCACGCCGCGCAGGTTCGGGGCCAGGGCGCGGTAGCTGACGCCCGGGTGGCGGGGCAAAGCGGCCAGCAGCTCGGTCGCGTCGGCGAGCTGGGGGATCACCGACGGCTTGATGAAGCTCGTCACCTCGATGCGCTGCAGGCCCGCGGCGACGAGCAGCTCGATGAGGCGCAGCTTCGTCGCCAGCGGGTAGACGCGCTCGAGGCTCTGCAGGCCGTCGCGCGGCCCGACCTCGAGCAGCTCGACGCGGGCGGGCAGGGGCGGCTGCCCCGGGCTGGCTGTCATACGACTCCCTGCTCGCGCAGCGCGGCGACCTGCTCGGGCGTGTAGCCGAGCTTCGCCAGCGTCGAGTCGGTGTGGGTGCCGGGCAGCGGGCCGAGGTGGCGGATGCGCCCCGGCGTCGCCGACAGCCTGGGGAAGACGTTGGCAAGGCGGGTCGGGCCGAGCTGCGGGTCGTCGATCTCGACGATGGCGTTGCGGGCGGCAACGTGCGGGTCGCGGGTCAGCTGCTCGGCGTCCATGACGGGCGCGATCGCGGCGTCGGCGCGGCCGAAGGCGGCGAGCACCTCGTCCTGGGTGCGCTCGCCGATCCAGCCCTGGATGATCGCCTCCAGCTCGTGGCGGTTGGCGCTGCGTGCGGTGTTGTCGTGGAAGCGCGGGTCGTCCACCAGGCCGGGCTGCTCGATGGCGGTGGCGACCCGGGCGAAGATGGCGGGCGTGGCGGCGGCGAGGGCGACCCAGCGGTCGTCGCTCGTGCGGAAGACGCCGCGCGGGGCGATCAGCGAGATCGCGTTGCCCTCGCGCTGGGGGATCGTGCCGGTGCGGTCGTAGATGGCGACCTGCTGGCCGATCAGCGAGAACAGCGACTCCCAGATGGCGAGGTCGATGAACTGGCCGCTGCCGCCGCGGGCGTCGCGGTCGTACAGCGCCACCATCACCGCGAAGGCGCCGAGCACCGATGCGACGGTGTCGCCGAGGCCCATCGGGGGCAGCAGCGGCGGCTGGTCGGGGAAGCCGTTGAGGTGCGCCCAGCCGGAGAACGCCTCGGCCAGCGTGCCGAAGCCCGCCTGATCCCTGTAGGGCCCGTCCTGGCCCCAGCCGGTGACGCGCAGCATGACGAGGCGCGGGTTGATCGCCGAGAGCTCCTCCCAGCCCAGGTTCCAGCGCTCCAGCGTGCCGGGGCGGAAGTTCTCGACCAGCACGTCGGCGTCGGCGACCAGCTGCTTGAGGATGTGCTGGCCCTCCTCGGTCTTCAGGTTCAGCGACATGCTCGACTTGTTGCGCTGGTCGATCTTCCACCACAGCGAGACGCCGTCGGCCATCGTGCCGAGCGTGCGCATCGGGTCGCCGCTGGCGGGATGCTCGAGCTTGAGCACGTCGGCGCCGAAGTCGGCGAGGCGCGTCGCCATCCAGGGGCCGGCGCCGAGCGTCGCGATGTCGAGCACGCGGACGCCGGCGAGCGGGAGGCGAGAGTCGTCGGTCACGCTGCGCATGGTCGCAGCTGCGCGCTGGTGGGCGGGGCGGCACCGTCGCCCGGCACCTCTACCCTGCCGCCATGGCTACGTGCGCGCACCTCGACACGATCCGGATCATCGACGTCCCGAGCCGCATCGCCGGCTGCGAGGAATGCCTGAAGATCGGCGGCGAGTGGGTGCATCTGCGCATGTGCACCGGCTGCGGCACGATCGGCTGCTGCGACAGCTCGCCGCACCGTCACGCGACGGCGCACTTCCAGGAGACGGGCCATCCGGTGCTGCGTTCGGCCGAGAAGGGCGAGCGCTGGCTGTGGTGCTTCATCGATGAGGTCAGGTTCGAGGTGGCGCAGGCGAAGTAGGGCCGCCCGGGGAGCCGCGCCCGCCCGGGGAGCCGCGCCCGCCCGGGCCGCGGCGCCTCAGCTCTTCGCCAGCCACTTCTCGCCGCCACGCTGGCGGCGCGACAGCTGGTCGATCGTCGCCTCGCTCACCTTGCGCACGCCGCTGATCCGGTTCAGCTCGGCGTTCACCTGCGCGTGCGTCTGGCCGGTGCGGCGCACCAGCTCGCGGGCGATCGCCGCGTTGGCGTCGCGCAGCTGCATCTTCTCCTCGCGGCGCGTCAGCACGCCGACGCCGCCCGCCTCACCTCCCGATTCGCCTCGTGCGCCGTCGCCGGCGAGCGGCGGCGGCGGCGCCAGCAGCAGCTCGAAGTCGCTGCCGCTCACCCCCTCGTCATCGTCGCCGTCCGTGTCGTCGTAGGGGAACGGGTCGGCCGCGGGCTCCTCGGCACCCGTGGCGACGGCCGAGATGACGGCGAACAGCGATATCTGCTCGTCGTCGCCCGGCTGCGGGTCGAGCGCGTCCGGGTCCTCCTGCCGCTCGAACGGCACGGCACGGTCGTCCTTGCGCAGCGAGTGGCGGCGCTGCTCGGCGATCCGCGAGGCGAGGATGCGCAGGCGCGGGTCGTCAGGGATGAACAGCCAGGCGCGCTGCCTCGGCACGCCGCGCGTCCAGCGCACGAGGCGCCCGACGGCCTGGCGGAAGAAGAGCTCGGTGGAGGTCGTCGTCGCGTAGACGCCCACGCGCAGCCGCGGGATGTCGACGCCCTCCGACACCATCCGCACCGCCACGAGCCACGGCTCCGTGCCGGCGGCGAAGGTGGCGATCCCGGCCGAGGCGTCCGGGTCGTCCGAGGTGACGACGCGCGCCTGCGTGCCGAAGCGCCGCTGCAGCAGGTCGGCGATGCCGCGCGCGTGCTCCTGGTCGGTGGCGATGACGAGGCCGCCGGCGTTCGGCTGCTCGCGGCGCACCTCGATCAGCCGGTTGTTGGCGGCGCGCAGCACCGTCGGCAGCCAGTCGCCTTCCAGCGAGAGGGCGGTGCGCAGGCGCTGGCTGGCGCGCACCGCGTCGAGCGGGTCGTCGAAGCTGGCGGCGTGCATCGACCCGTCCGGGGCCGACCACTCCATGTTGCCGTTGGTGCGCGGGAAGTAGACGGGCCGCACGACGCGGCGGTCGGCAAGCGCATCGCCGTAGCTGTACTCGTAGTCGGGCACCGCCTCGTCGCCCTTGTAGTTGACGAAGGGGATCGCACGCGTGTCGCTGCGGAACGGCGTGCCCGAGAGAGCGAGGCGGCGGCCCGAGTTGGCGAACGCCTCCGAGATGGCGGCGCCCCAGGCGCGATCCTCGGCAGCGTGGTGCAGCTCGTCAAAGACGACGAAGGCGCCCTCCGACAGGCGCGCCAGCACGGCGGCGCACGAGGCGACCTGCTGGTACGAGGTGACGATGCCGTGCATGTCCGCCGGCAGGCGCCCGTCCGCGGCCGACCACGCCGGGTCGAGGTGCAGCGAGAAGGCGGCCGCGGCCCGCGCCCACTGGAGCTTCAGGTGCGCGGTCGGCGCGACGACCACCAGGCGGCCGGGGCTCACGGAGAGCTGGTGGCGCGCGGCGGTGAGGGCGAACGTCGTCTTGCCGGCGCCGGGGGTGGCCACGGCCAGGAAGTCGGGCTTGGCGGCCTCGATGAACTGGTCGAGGGCGGCCTTCTGCCAGGGGCGGAGACGGACGGTGCGGGTCATGAGCTGCGAGGGAGTGCGGGGGGCGCGGCGCCCGGGTGGCCGGGTGACCCGGCGAGGCGGCGCCCCTGCCGACGATAGCGGTGGCGGGGGTCGGCACCCGCAGGCAGCGTCGCTCGAATCGCACGTTCGTGCGACGGCCAACCGGCGTCACGGGCCATTGCGCGCGCGGGTCCCCCGGCCGATCCTGTGAGTGCGATGACCCCCTTGCCCCACAGAACCCTTGCCCAGCACCAGCACCAGCTCCAGCACCGCAATCACCGCTCGGCAGGTCCCACGGGGTTCGCCGGCAAGGTCGGGCTCTCCGTCGTCCTGGCGGTCGCCTTCGCGGCGGCGGTCAGCTGGGCGAGCCAGTCGTCGGCATTGACGGCGCCCGACACGCAGTGGAGCCCGACCGCCAGCGTGGCGGGCGCCACCGTCTCCGGCTACGGGGTGCGCTGGATCGCCTACGTCACCGACCCGGCCGACTCGGGCTCGGTCGTAGCGGTCACCTTCACGCTCGAGCCTCCTACCGCGCGGACGGTCAAGGTGCAGTTCGCGGACGGCGGTGCCTGGTACCCCTGCAGCATCAGCGCCGGTGCCGCTCGCTGCTCCACCGCGTCGCCGCGGCTTGGCTTTGCCGAGGTCGCCGGCCTCACGGTCAGCGCGACGCGCTAACGGACGGCGCGGGAGCGGTCGGGTTCGCGGCGGTACGATCCTCGCGTGGCCCGGCACGCCGGGCCACGTAGCGCCGGGAGAGGCGGAAACCAGGGTCGTGCAGCGTTTTCATGACGGCAGGCCGCCCGGGGAGAGTCTCCCTACTTGACGACGAGGAACTGGCTCATCAAGCCCTCGTCCTCGTGGTTCGCCATGTGACAGTGGTACATGTACGCGTCGGTCGGGCTGGCGAAGTCCAGGAATGTGGCCACGAAGGTCGTCGAGACGTTCTGCGCGATCGGGAAGGTGTCCTTCCAGCCCTGCCGGTAGGCGGGCACCGGCCCGTCAGTCGACCCGACGAGGAAGAACTGCACGTCGTGGATGTGGAACGAGTGGCTGAACGTCTGGTTGTTCTTGATCGTCCAGGCCTCGGTCGCGCCCAGCTTGACGCGCTGGTCGATCCGGCTCATGCCGTAGCCCTTGCCGTCGAAGGTGAACGGCGTGCCGGGGCCCTGGTCGGTGATGGAGATCGTCCGCCGGACGGACGCCTGGGCGAGCGTGGGGAAGGTGAAGTGGGCGAGGGTCGCCGGAACCTTCGTCACGGCGCCGGCGGTCGCCGCCTTGACGGTGATCGAGAGGACGTTGAAGGTGCGGTTGTTGAGGAGACTGCCGAACGTGCCCGAGCTGGCGGGCTCGGCGCCGGGGAAGCCGAAGGGCTGCACGTTGAAGGCCTGCAGCTTCAACGACCCGCCGACCCGATCGTTCGAGAGATCGACCAGCACCTCGTAGCGCTCGCCGGGGTAGAGCGGCAGGCGTGTCACCGGCACCGGCTTGTTGAGCAGGCCGCCGTCGGTGCCGATCACCTGGAAGGTGCGGTTGTCGGCGAAGCCGAGGTTGTAGGCGCGCTCGGTCTCGACGTTGAGCAGGCGTAGCCGGACGAGCTGCTTCGGCAGGCTGACCTGGGCGTTCATCACGCCGTTGGTCAGCATGAAGTCGCCGTAGGGCGTGACCGAGACATCGGTGTCGATCGCTTTCGCGGCGGTGAAGCGGCGGCTGGAGAGGAAGAGCGGGATGTCGTCGACGCCGTACGTGCGCGGCAGCCTCAGGGCCGACTCCTGCGGGTCGTTGACGATGATGAAGCCACCGGCGCCGCGCATCAGCTGCTCGTTGGTCTTCTCGTCGAGGTGCGGGTGGTACCAGTAGGTCGCGGCGTGGTTCAGCACCTTGAACGAGGGCGACCAGGTCGCGCCCGCCTTGATCACCTGCATCGGGCCGCCGTCGGCGGCGGCCGGGAGGTGGATGCCGTGCCAGTGGGTCGTCGTCGGCTCGCCGAGCGCATTGGTGACGTGCATGTGCACCGTTGTGCCCTGCTGCATGACGATCGTCGGACCCCAGAGCTGGCAGCCGCCGTAGCCGATCGTCGGCGTCAAGGCGCCCGCGAAGAACTGCCGAGACGACGGCGCCAGCGTGAGCTTGACGTCGGTACCGGTGACACGCGGCGGGATCCAGAGCTGGCTCGCGCTCGCGCTGCCGTAGGAGGGGCAGCTTGGGGCGGCGGCGGCAGACCCGTTGGAGGCGAGCGCTCCCGCTGCGATGGCAAGCGCGCCGGCGAACGCGACGAGCGCCTTTCGGCTCTGCGAGAAGTACATTCGTCAGGCTTCCTTCCGGGGTCAGATGGCGGGCGCGGAGCGGCGCTGACCGTCGCCCGGCGAGAGGCAGGCTACCGCTCTCTCCTGAGGATTGGCTGAGCTGAGTGCCGCCGCCCCTGCTTCACCGCTTCCCGGGGGCGAGCCGGTGCGCGGCGGTACGATCCTCGCGTCGCCCGGCACGCCGGGCACGAGCCCCCGTAGCTCAGTGGATAGAGCATCGGTTTCCTAAACCGTGAGCGCAAGTTCGATTCTTGCCGGGGGCATACCGCATGGTTGAGCGGAAGACGCCAACGTGCAGCAGTTTCACCGCGGCCTGGCCGACGCACCGAGTTCCGCTGGAATCCGCCTGAACCCGCTGGAACCGGGCGACGACTGGCGCATTCACTGGCGCAACGCCGTGGATTCGGCCGCGACTGCCCGTAGCGCTCTGCTTGGGCCTCGGGTACCAGCGGCGACTCGCTAACGCCGTCGTTACGTAGCGAGCCGCGGCGCGTCCGGGAGAATCTCTACCGTGAGGGTCGTGGCCGCTCCCGCTCGCGCTAAGGCTCGGAAGATGTTCACCCAGGGTGGAACGCATCTGTCGCTTGCTGACGCCTTGTCTTGCTACGACAGTTGGCCTGCTCCCGACGTAGTTGTCTCAGACGGCCCTTACGGCCTTCGATCGTTTCCGGGCGACCCACCCACGGTCAACTCGCTCGCGAAGGTCTACGAGCCGCACGTCCTCGCATGGTCGAAACGGGCCAAGCCATCTACAACACTGTGGTTCTGGTGTTCCGAGATCGGCTGGGCCACCGTTCATCCGCTTCTGGACTCGGCGGGATGGTCATACGTCCGTGCGTGTGTCTGGGACAAGGGTGCAGGTCACGTTGCGGGTAACGCCAACTCAAAGACCCTTCGTCAGCTTCCCGCGGTCACGGAGCTGTGTGTCCAGTACGTGCGGAAGGTCTTGCTTCCACGCGGCGAAGACGGCAAGCAGGTGCCGATGAAGGATTGGCTGCGCGCCGAATGGCAGCGAACACGGCTACCGATGTCGCTGACGAATCAGGCTGCAGGCGTCAAGAATGCTGCGACGCGCAAGTGGTTCACAGCATGTCACCTGTGGTACGCGCCGCCCGGTGAGGCGCTAGCGAAGTTGGCCGAATACGCGAACGAACACGGTGAACCTAGCGACACTCCGTACTTCTCACTGGACGGAGAGGCACCGGTCAGCGCCGAAGAGTGGGATGCCCTACGGCCGACGTTTCACTGTCCGCCTGACAGGCACAACGTCTGGCACCATCCCGCCGTTCGCGGCGCTGAACGGATCAAACTGAATGGGCGAAGCGTCCACATGAACCAGAAGCCGCTGTCGCTCGTTCGTGACACGATCCGTTGGACTTCCGACGAAGGGGCCGTGGTCTGGGAGCCGTTCGCTGGAACGGCCACGGCGCTTGTTGCAGCTGCGCTCAGCAATCGCGAGGGGTACGGCGCGGAACTAAACGAAGTCTTCTACCGAGTCGCAGTCGAGCGTCTAAGAAGCACGCACGCTGAACTCTAAGCGCCGTCTGCCCTCCGGCATACGATCCGAGGATGGCTGCCGCCGCGCCTCCTCCACCACCGGAGCGTCCCGATGCTCCGCCCGTGGGTGACCCAGGACTCGTCGAAGTCTGGCAGCGCGTGCAGGAAGCCCTGATCGCTCTTCCAAACTACTTCCGTTCAGAGACGAACATCGAAGGTGTTGGCGCGACTGATCTCTTCACCCTGAGTTCGACGCTGGGTGCGTCCATCGAAGTTCAGGTCGTCCGGACACTGAATCTCATTCGCGAAGTGTGGGAAACCGACGAGGTGAAGCTGTACGGGTTTCGCCGCTACGAGCAGGTGTTCCCTGATGTGCGGTTCGAGCTCGGACTTCCGAACGGCAATCGAGAAGTCAAGTTCGGGATCGAGTTGAAGGGCTGGTACCTGCTCTCGAAGGAGGCAGAGCCTAGCTTCCGCTACAAGGTCGATCCTGACGCTTGCTCCCAGTGGGATCTTCTAGTCGTTGTTCCTTGGTACCTGACGAACGTCCTCTCTGGTCGTCCAGTTGTGCTTCAGCCCTTCATCGAGAGAGCGCGGTGGGCGGCGGAGAAGCGAAACCACTGGTGGGAGCACGAGAAGCAGTGGCAGAGAGCTGAGGATGACCGCAGCATCGTCCGTCCTTCTGGTGTTGGTGATCTGCCGCCGTACCCGATGAAGAAGGAGAAGATCAGCGACAGGGCGATCACCGACTCCGGCGGCAACTTCGGACGGATCGCACGGGTCGGAGTGATGGACGAGTACGTCGAGCGGATGCTCGACCAACCGCTCGCTGGGGTGCCCGCTCGAAGTTGGATTACCTTCTTGAAGAGGCACGCCGAAGTCAGCAGCGACGTCTAGCCGCGTGTGCTGGCGAGACCGCTACGCGGTCATCTGATCGGAGTCGCTACTCACGCGGGTGAGTGGCCGACGAATCGCGGACGAGGTCGTTGATAGCTGCGGCTCCCGACTCGACCACGTTGTGTACGACCGCTGGTGGAATGGCGCGGTAGTCGGCGAGGTGCGACCCGGTGTTGCGGAAGTGGAGCGCGGTGTCCCACCACCCGCGTTGATCCGTGCTGATGTACCCCTCTGCGGCCAGCCAGGCGATGTTCCCCTTGAAGGACGCGAGCTTGCGGCGGCCGAGCTGCTCGCACCGGATTCGTGCCGCGACTTCGGCGACCCGGCCGAGGTGCTCGATGGCGAGCATGTGGAACGGGTAGAAGAAGTGGGCGTAGGCGGCGAGGCCACGGGCGATCTCGAAGTTGTCCCGAACGGGCGCGGGCACGTCAGCGTCGAGGTCGATCTCCAGGATCAGCGCCGCCCACTTGTCGGCGTCCCTGACGAACTGCGCGGACGTGGGGTCGGGGAGTCGCCAGTTCTCCGGGGTTAGGTGCCGGAAGGGGCGTGCGGCGGGCGTGGTGTCGGCCTGGCGGTGGTCGTCGTCACACGAGCCTTCGTGCGGCGTCAGGGGCGGCTCGCCAGGGTCACCCGCTGGGAAGTTGTGTCCCGCGGGCGGTTTCGTCCAGACGATTTCGCCCGCCTTCCACGTGAAGCGGTCGGCTCGGTCGGTCGGATCGCTCATGCCGCGATCATTGCTCCCGCCGAGGTGGAATCGCCAATTCGGGCACCGCTGAGCGGCAGGTCGTGCTCGCGGGCGAGACCCCCAGTCGCACCCAGCGTTGGCTTGGACGAGACAAGGGATCCGGCTCTCGTTCGCCCGCCCGGATTCGACCTGGGCGTGGGTCTGACGTAGCGTTCAGCCGTGGCTGTCTACATCAACTCGGGCTATGCCGAAGGCGACGGTGGCCCGGAGCTGAAGCACCTCAGCCGTCACTGTCGAATCTTGTGTGAGCGGGAACAAGCTTCGTTCAAGGTGAGGCGGGTAACGAACGCCAAGCGGGAGCGGCGGCGGTGCTCCGAGTGCTTCTTTGAGGGTGGCCCGCTCGATGTTGGCGGCGAACCCGACTGGCTCGTCAGCGCCCGCGATCGCGAGACGTCGGAGGCAGTTGCCGCCTGGACGTACGACTTGTCATGGCCGGAGGGGAAGTGCGCTCAGTCCGGGATGGCGACGCACCTGTACAGCCGTCTCAGAAGCCGATGGGTCGCGACGTGCAAGGGCCGTCTCTCGGAGCCTGACTCGATCCCCTGGCTCTATGACCTCCTTCGGGCGGGACGAGGGGGCGAGGTGGTGCTCGATGTGGTCGAGTACGACTCTCGCGAGCAGGCTGTGGAGAACGAGAGGCTCCTTCGGGCCAGGAGAGTTCGGGAAGGCTGGGACGACAGCAGCTATCGGTGAGAGCGCGCGGCCGTGGAGACGAGGTCGAGCGCGCGGGGAGTCGCCGTCCAAGCATCGGCGGCCGTGTGGGAACATCTGTTCGTCTTGACTTCGCAGGGATCCCTCCACGGACAGCTCCAACGCGCGCTCGACCGAGGCAACTTCCTGCAGGCCGATGCGCTCGCTCGCGACCTCGCACCGCTCCCGCTCGGTGACGCGCTCCGGCTGCTCGAACTCATCCGCGTCCATCAGCCCGACCGGTTCGAGCGGGCAGCCGTCCGCTGGCACGCGCGGTTCGCGCTCACAGTCTCGGGACTCACGCTCCCGGACTCCAGACTCGCGCTCGTTCTCCTCGACGCGCACCGGCACGACGCACTCCCGGCGTTGCTCGACCTATGCCGCCGCTACCGGGTGCCGAACACCCCACGACGGCCGAGCTAAGGAGTCGGAAGCCGCGCCACCGTCGGCTCACCCCCGCCGAGGTCGATCGCGACGATGTAGACCACGTCCCGCCATTCCGGCATGTCGTTGAGGGCGTCAGCGAGTTCCCGCTCGGCGTCCTCTCGGCGGACGAACAGCTCGGCGTCGTGGCTCAGATCGGACGCGAGGCCGTAGACGATCATCGGTCAGGTCAGCTGGTCGGGGCGACGCCGAAGACCTGCCGGTAGAGGCCCTGCCAGTTCGCGGCGATCCCGCGCTGGGCGGCACGTAGGGCCATAGCGCCAGTGCAGACGAGCGCGTGTAGCTTGTTCTCCAGCTTGTCCTTCGCGTGGTAGCTCGCCGGGCCACTGCCGGGTTCAGGGAAGAGGTTCGCGATGTCGTTGGAGCCGCCGAGTTCGAGCGAGACGATGTGGTCGATCTCGATGGTGCTCCCGTACGCACCTGGCGGCATCCCATACTCGGCTTCGACGGCGTGCTTCTCGGAGTCGGGCACGTTCCGGATGGTGCTGGTGTGGAAGCCTGACGAGCAGAGCACGCTCGCGGTGAGGCCGGTGTAGTACGCGCCCGGGGAGCAGGCTCGGTCGGGGTTCGGGCCGCGCTTGCAGCCCGTGGACTTCGATCTGGGCGCAAGAAGCACCGTCACCCCGACGCCGGGCGAATCAGCGGCCGATGACGACGGAGCAGCCGTGGACGGTGCCGGGGCGGTCGTGGTCGCCGCTGTACCGGTCGCGCCACCAGTGGCCGCGAGCCAGGTCTGCACGCCACCGTGTCGAGAGCAGGTTCCCGACCGGGTCTGCGAGAAGCTGAACGAGCCGTCACGGCAGCGCGCCGTCGCACCTACCGGAGCCACCGCGACCACCGCTGGAGTCGTCGTGGTCGCGGCGGGAGCCGCCGCTGTCGTTGTTGCGCTAGTCGTGACCGCGGGTACGGGAGCGGTCGTAGTCGGCGCAGCCGTGGTGGTGGTGGCCGGGGCCGTCGTGACCGGGGGTGGCGGGGCCGGAGCGGTTGTTGTGGCCGCCGTCGTGGCAGGAGCCGACGAAGCCGTCAGCCAGGTGGCAACGCCGCCGTGATGCGAACACGTTCCGGAGCGCGTCTGCGAGAAGCTGTAGGTGCCGTCCGTGCACTGCGCCGTCGCACCGGCAGGCGGCGTGTCAGCAGCGGCGCTGACCGACAGCATCAGGGCTAGTGCCACTGCTGCGACGAGTGCGATGCCTCCCCGTCTGTCCGCCATGCCGAAGCAGCTTTGCCGTAGGTTCCCAGTGTGTCAACGGCCGATCAGGATCTTGTCATCCGCGGGCGCGCCGTGCCGGTGTGGATCGCCTTCGACATCGCGGTCATCGCGGCAGCGATCATCGTCATCCCGGCACTTGTCCTCGGGGACTCCAGCGACCGTGGATTGCGGCACGCCGCCACCGTGCTCGACTGGGTGTCCTGGTCTGTCTTCGCGGCCGAGCTAAGCGCGCGGATCGCGTTCGACCCCGCCCGGCGCACCTGGCTGCGCTCGCAGTGGTTCATGGTCGCCATCACCATCGTGACGTTCCCGGTCTTGCCAGCGGGACTCGGCGTGCTCCGGCTTGCTCGCCTCTCGCGGCTTCTTCGCCTGCTCCGCCTGCTTCGGCTCTTGCCAGCCTTCTCTCGATTACGGCAGCTTCTGACCCCGGGTGGACTCAAACACGCCGCGATGTTCGCGTCGCTCATCATCGTCAGCGGCGCAGCCGTCTTCGCCCACTCCGAACACAAGACGTTTGGTACCGCCATCTGGTGGGCGGTCGTCACAAGCGCCACCGTCGGTTACGGTGACCTCTACCCGGTCACGGTCGTGGGCCGCGTGACTGCGGTCGTCGTCATGGTCGCCGGGATCAGCATGTTCGCCCTCGTCACCGGTGCCATAGCCCAGGCTTTCCTCGCGTCCGAGGCACGCGTGATCGAGGAGGAAGTCGAGACGCTCGAAGAACACGACGAACTCATCCTGCGCCAGGTCGAGGCGCTCCGATCCTCGGTCGTCGCACTCGAAAGCGAACTGCGAGCGGCGCGACAACGGCGCTAAGCGCCACCGGCCCCACGCCGCCGCACCTCCCCTGGGAGAGACCTGCTCGGAGGCAGTCCGCCGCGCTCCGGGTCGTGCTCTTGCCAGCTACTCCTTGCCGGTCGGCTTTCGGCCGCGCCGGGCCTGCTTGCGGCCGCTCTTCCCGAGTTCGAGCGCCTCCTCCACCGTGACGTCCATCGTGATCGCCCCCCGCCGTTCGTCGGCGAACCTGATGACGACGGTCGCACCCGACCCCTCTGGGATCTCGACGCCCGACAGGTCGCTCACCGTGACGCTTCTCCGAGCCATTTGATCCTCCGTTCGCATTCGGCTTCTGCCTCGTCCGAGGCGCGCCGACAGTAGCTCAACGACCTCCGTCGCATCCAGTGCGAAAGCGCTCAGTTCATCGGGACATTCGGGCTGCAAAGCAGAAGCAGGGCGGAACAGATTGATCCGTATACGGGCAACCCCGGTTTCCGCCCCAACGACTTGCTGCGAGGGCACAACAGAGCTACCTCTGTGTGCCGTGAGCGACGTCGAACAACCTCCGCCTACCGCGCCCGGGCGTGGACTCGCGTACCCCGCGGATGCGACCACCGACGCCCTCCGCGCGCGCTTCGACCTGGCGCTCGTGGTCGCCGGGCAGCTTCTCGGGGACGAGGCAACGAGTGGCGAGGTTTGGTCGATGGGGCGCGCGCTGTTTCGCGGCGACCTGCCGACCGACGATCAGCCGGAGTGTCCCGCATGACGCGCGGCGTCCAGGCGCTCGGCGTCGGCAAGGAGTTCGGACAGGGGAACCCCGAGGCCATCGGCGAGCCGCCAAAGCGTGCCAATAGCGGGGTTCAGGTCGCCACGCTCGACGCCACCAACGTGGTTTCGGTGCAGCCCGGACGCGAAGCCGAGCTGCTCCTGGCTGACGCCGCGGCTCTTGCGAGCTGCGCGGATGGCATCTCCGAGAGCGCGGTGGCGGGGCGAGAACTCCACGCAGCCCAGGGTCGTCGTAAGCTCCGTCTAAGGCCACCGCATTCGCATGTGATTGCATAAGCCGCGTGTGATGTCGCTGCCGGTGGCTCGGAGCGGTGTAACCGAAGAGGGGGTGACGTTTCGATGAGTGGAGTGACGCGTCGATGGCGGGTCGTCTCGATGGACTCAGGGCGTCAGGTGATCGCTTCCCGCGGTCTTCTGGTGGCGGCTGCGATCCTCCTGGCGGTCGTATGGATCGCCGCCCCCGTTGCGAGCGCGGCAACGGTCAAGCCGTTCCTGACGTTGAACGCTGCGTGTTCGCGACAGAGTGATCCGATCGAGTACGCGACCGGATCGACCTACATGCTCGCGACTGATGACGCCACGGCGTCGGGTAATCACGAGGTCGTGCTCGTTCGCGCGATTAGCCAGGACACCGCTGATGTTGCCGTCAGTCTCTTCGGCACTGAAGGAATCACGCTTCCCGCGCAGTCCGCGACTTGGACTCGGCTCCGGCACACGAGCAACTTCGACGTTCGAAACGGGGATAAGGTCGGCACCCATGTGTACGCGTGCTCCCCAGGGAGTTCGTTCACCTTCGAGTTCTACGATGCGCCTTCCACGCCGGTGGTGTTCGCGGGCGTCGACTCGAATCCCGGTACCGGATACCCCCCTCCCGGAACTTCCACCCTCGCCTTCACGGCGCTGGAGAGCGGCCATTACGTCGCCGATGTCAGCGTCACCCAGGGGGCCGTGACGATCAGCTTCGGAAACACCACGAAGACGATTGCCTCAGCGGGCCATCTTGATTTCGGCACCCTCCGCACCAACTACTACTACCCACTGACGGTCGAGGCGAAAGACGGCCCGCCCGCAAAGTGGCAGATCAAGATCGGCATCGGCCCCGTGTCGCTGACCGGCCCCACGTTCGACACTCCGGTCGGTAGTCCCGGCAACCCGCTGACCGCCGACTACTCGATCAGCCGCAATGCCACCGTGAACGCCACCCTCACCAGCCCGGACGGCTCGACGCTGCGATCGCTCGCGACTGACCTTCTGGTGAAGGCCGGAGACCACAGCCTCACCTGGGATGGTCTTGACGCCAGCGGTAGCCCCGTGCCCGCAGGCACCTACACGCTCGCCCTCGATGTCAAGGACAGCGACGCCAACCACGCGACCGGGAGCGCGACAGTTCAGATCGACGCGACCGGCCCGGCGATCAACCTGCCCCCGGCGATCATCACACCCGACCAGTCCGTCACCGTCGCCATCGTCGCCACCGGCAGCAAGATCGCCACCGTCCAAGTCACCGTCGATGGGAAGCCACTTCGTTCCTACGGGCCAGCAACGACGCTCTCGTTCAAGCCTGCCTCCGGGTGGAAGCCCGGCAAACACACGGTCACGATCGTCGCCCGTGACAAGCTCGGGAACCTCACCCGACTCACCCGCACGATCGTCGTCAAGCCATCTTCTATGACTAAGCCAAAGGCGATGACCAAGACGTTCTAGGGAATCGCCCGCTGCTGCATCTGAGCCACGATCGGCGTGATACGCGGCACATGAGTTCCACGCAGCGCGTCGTTCGTACCGCTGCCGCCGCCGCCGAGCCAGCATGTTGCACGTCCGGCCAACACAGCGCCTGCAGTGGGAGCGTTAGGCAGTAGAAACTGCGGTTGCAGCAGACGGTACTTGGCCCTACCATGCAGTCGCCTTGAATACGAAGGACACCGAGAAGGCCGCTGCGATTAGCCGCCAGCTGATGGAAGACCTGCGCGCCGAAGGCGCGTGCGACTTTGACCCGGACTTCGTCCTCGGCCCCGACCTCAGCGCCGAAGACATCCAGATCCTCCAGGAGTGCGCGAAGGGCCGCACGACGTTCCACCCGGCGTACATGGAACGCTGGTGTGAGATCTGCGCCCACGATCCCGAACTCGCCGGGCGCATTCGCCAGCTGAACGAGTTCACTTCTTGGGACTACGAGGACGCCGTGAGGGCCGAGCTGTGGGAGCTGGAGTCTGTCGTTGACGACGAACTCCCTGGCTACCTGGAGGGCGTTGCGGAGGACAGGGTGGATCGCAAGTTCGACGAGCGCCGTGAGGAGATCGCGCGGTCGTATCGGCCGCGGCCCGTTCCTATGTCACGTGCGCCGCAGCCCGTCCGCCGTCCGCACGACTCGATGATCCGGCGCGCCCCGCGCGCCCGCGCGTCGCGTTCGCGCCGCCGTTCGAGCACCGCCCGGTCGCCGGGCGACCCCTCCCGAGGAGGCGGTAGCGACGAAGACCCTGCTCCCGGGCTGCGCCCGGGGGAGGGCAGCTGGTGAGCGCGAAGCTCGCTGTGGCTTCGCGCCCACCCCTGGCGGATCGCTGCCCGGTCTGCTCAGCGCCGCTCTGGCAGCCGGAGACCGGCCGGAAGCGGCGCTTCTGCACCCCGGCTTGCAAGCAGAAGGCGTACCGCGGGCGAGGCCGTGACGCCCGACGCGATGACCTTGTAACCCTGGTCGAAGGCGACGCGACACACTGGCTCGCGTCTCTCCCATCGGAGAGTGTCGACCTCGCCGTCACGGATCCGCCCTACTTCTTCGACCGGCGCGGCAGCAGCTTCAAGAAGTGGTTCGAGCACACCGCGTCGGACGACGTGTGGCCGACCGTCTTCGGCGAGCTGTACAGGGTGCTTGCAGCCAACGCTCACTGCCTCGTCTTCTGCGACGAGTGGTACCGCCCGATCTTCGAATCCGCTGCGAAGGCCGTCGGGTTCGAAGTGAAGCGGTGCATCGTCTGGGACAAGTGCAAGCTCGGGATGGGCACCGATGTCAGGGCGCAGCACGAGTTCATCCTTGACCTGGAGAAGGGCCGGAGGGAGGGGAACTTCCGCAACGTCAGGTCGGTTCAGCGGTACCCGGGAGTCCGTGGCCGTGACGCCTATCCGACAGAGAAGCCGGTCGACTTGCTGTCGCTGCTGATCCGCCATTGGAGTGCTCCCGGCGACACCGTGATCGACCCCTTCTGCGGCTCCGGGAACGTCGGACGCGCCGCCCGCGAGAGCGACCGGAAGGCGCTCCTCTGCGACCTGGATCCGTCATTCGCGGCACGCCGGTTACGTCTCGTTCCCGTGCCGTTCGAGCAGGTGGAAGCGTGACGAAACGCGACTCCAACGGCCACACCGCAGACGGCCAGTTGCACTCCGGCACGATCTCCTACCTTGCAGGGCCGCTGGTCGGCACGTCCGGGGACGGTGCTGACAAGTCGACCCCTGGGCTTCCGCCGCTCAACGAGGGCTGGAGGTGGGTCGTTGACTGGAAGGGCATCGACCCCGACGTCCTGGGTGCCGCTCTCGTCACCGAGAGGCGTGGCCTGATTCGCATCCCCTACCTGAACCCGGACGCGTCGCTCTGCCGCGAGAAGCTGATTTGGCGTACCCCCGGTCGGAATCCGTGGTGGGGCGAGCCGAAGGAAGCGGCCATCATCCCGCTCGGCCTGGAGACGCTTCCTCCCGTCGAGGAGCGGCACTGCTGGGTGCTGCTGGTCGCCGAGGGCGACAGCGACACCCTTGCCTGCCGCAGCGCCTACCGCGGCGTCCCCGACGGCTCGCGATTCCACGGAGTCGCGGTGATCGGCCTTCCATCCGCGACGATCTGGAAGCCCGAGTGGGCCAAGCACGTCTCCCCATTCGGCCGCGTCTTCGTGCTCGGAGACGGTGACCGTCCCGGCCGCGCGATGAACCAGAAGGTCGTGCGCGACGTTCCGGACGCGATCCCAGTCAGGCTCCCCGACGGTCGCGACGCCCGCAGCATCTACCTTCACGGCGGCAGGGACGCACTCGACCGCCACTTGAAGCGGGCCGAAGACGACGCTCGCCGCCGCCGCGCCCGCCTCTCCCCGCGCCCACAGCCGCCCTGGGAGCAGTTCCTGTGAGCGACGACTACGTCCTGCCCGACGCGCCGGGTTCTGACGACGACATGCCGGAGTTCAAGGTTGGCGACGCTTCCGATGAGTTCGGGCAGGCTGCCCGGACGGCCCGGACGCACGACCGCCAGAGGAAGCGTGTCGAGCAGTTCGCACCGGTTCCTACACGGCTGTACAGGGAGCGCAACGCGGGCCTCATCAGCCAACGCGAGTACCTGATCCTCGTCCACCTAAACGTGCACCAGGCCGCGAATCACTTCACGCAGCCAGGCTCCGTCACTGTGCAGATCCGCGAACTGCTCGACGTTCTCGGCCTCCCCGAGAAGTCCCGAGACAGCATCGCGAACGACCTTAAGAACCTCCGAGACCGCGGCTACATCGAGTTCGACCCTCCCGGCCGCGGCAAGACCGCCGCCTACCGCATCGAGCTGCGTCTCGCAGCGTGTCAAGGATCGGATATGCCGCGGTGAACGCGCACACCACCGCATCGGAGATCCGCGATCACCAGGCTGGGCGCAACCACGCGGCCTGCGGGGCCGTGACCGAGCGGACGTTCGGAGTTCACCCGTCTAGCCGTTTCGGACACAGCTCGGAGATCGAGGAGAAGTCATCGGAGTTCGTCGCCCCCCGGATTCCGCCCAACCACGGGCAAAAGGCCGCCGCCCGCCCCACCAGCATCGGAGTTGCCCTAGATCACAGATGTTGTCTCGTAAGGAAGAACAAGAACAAGAACCTTAGGTACTGGTACTACAGCCTCTTCCTGATTCTGATGCGGGGACGGTCGAGTTGAGCGCCCAGCCGTCGCCGGTGATGTTGGAGCTGCTCGTGGAGGCGATTGTCGGCGGGGTGGTCGCGCGGCAGGTGCCGCCGGTGCCGCGCCTCACGTATCGCTTGGAGGAAGCGATCGCGGCGCTCGGTGTCTCGGAGGAGTTCTTCGCGACGCACGTCCGGCCCGAGCTGAAGCTGATCCGGCGGGGTCGCTTGGTGCTCGTGCCTGTCGCCGAGTTGCAGAAGTGGGTCGCCACGCACGCCGAGCGGACGCTCCGGGAGGGCCTGTGAACGCGGCCTCCGTAACCGTGTGCGTTCCGGGAGGCCGCTTGCTGTGGGCGGTTGCGAAGGCGTGCGCCAGTAATGCGCCAGTGCCGGACGGCGGGCACTGGATGGTTCAGGCACACAGAGTTAGCTTGATGCCGGAAGAGACAACGGGCGGGCACCGCGCTAACGGCCCCGCCCTGACGACACGAGGTGCATCGTGACGCGGACGAAGGATAACCCGGTGGGGCTGCGCCCCCGTCACCGCAGCGGCTGCCCGGTGAAGGCCGGCGGTGACTGCAAGTGCTCGCCCAGCTGGGAGGCATGGGCGTATCACGCCCGCCACGGCCGGAAGATCCGTCGGACGTTCCCGACGAAGGCCGCTGCGAAGGCGTGGCGCGCTGACGCCGTCGTCGACGTGCGGAAGGGCCGGCTTGCGCCCCCGACGCCGGTGACCGTCCGGGTGGCCTGGGATGAGTGGTACGCGGGGGCGTGCTCCGGCCTGATCCGTGCCCGGAAGGGTGCCGAGTTCAAGCCGAGCACGTTGCGCGGGTATCGCGCGGCGATGGAGACGGAGGTGCTGCCCGAGTTCGGCAGCGTCCGTTTGTCGAGCCTCAGCCGCCTTGATCTTCAAGACTTCTCCGACGGCCTGCTGGCCAGGGGTGCGAGTCCGAGCACGGTGCGGAACACCTTGATGCCGCTGCGGCCCATCTTCAGGCGTGCCTGCAAGCGCGGCGATGTTGTTGTCAACCCGACGGCCGGGCTCGAGATGCCTGCCGTCGAACTCACAAGGAGGTCAGATGTGACGAAGGACGATGTGGTGAAGCTCCTCGCGGCGCTGCCGGACGGCGACAGGGCCCTGTGGGCGACGGCGTTCTACGGTGGGCTGCGTCTCGGCGAGATCCAGGCGCTTGACTGGTCGGCCGTTGACCTGGATGCGAAGACGGTCAAGGTGGAGCGCGGGTGGGACGGTGTGGCCCGGGAGTTCATCGTCCCGAAGAGCAAGGCGGGCACGCGGGTCGTGCCTCTCACGCAGCGGCTGCGGACGCTGCTGGCCGAGCACCGGCTCCGCACGGGCCGGTCGACGGGGCTGGTGTTCGGCGCTGACGGCGTGAAGCCGTTCGTGGGTTCGACGGTCAGCCGGCGGGCGAAGAACGCATGGGAGGAGGCCGGTCTTCCCGTCACGTCGATTCACGTGGCTCGGCACGCGGCTGTCTCGTTCCTGATCGACACCGGGCTGAACGTCAAGGAGATCTCCACGTACATCGGGCACGCGAGCGTCGCGACCACGTTGGATCGCTACGGGCACCTGCTGCGGGGCAGTGAGGCTGCTGCGGCCGACCGCCTCGACACGTACTTCGAGGATGACCTGGCCGCTTCCTAGCGGCACCTGCGCGAAGTGGGCTCCGGCCGAGGGCAATCGCTCTCCGCCGGAGCTGCCGTCTTGGTGGGCGGCAGCGAGACGAGGGGTGCCCCACCGTGATCTTCCTGCTCATGGCGCATTTTTGACGTTCACGTTTTGCTGTGTCTGCTTGGAACGCTAGGGTCTATTCGATGATGGCTCGGATGAGACGCGCGTGGGTGTCCACGCTCGTGCGCATGGACAGAAGCTGATGTCCTTCCCCGAATCCCGCCGATTGGTGTTTCGCGAGAACCCGCTCGTCGAGGTCATCTGCCAGCTCACCTTCCCTAGCATCCTCGCGATCGCGGCTGAGCTACCTGCACCGTTTCAGGAGCGCGTCCGCGATGTGTACCCGATCTACTCTCGGGTCGAGCCCGTGCTGAACATGCCAGCAGGGCTGGCGAAGCTCCTTGCCGAGCTCCCCGTCGCTGTCTCCCAGGAGGCCTTCCCTCACCGATTCAGCTCGGAGGACGAATCGGCAAGCCTGACACTCTCCAGCGAGTTCTTGGCGATCTCCGTCAACAACTACTCGCGATGGGAGGTCTTCCGGCAAGCGGTCGAACACGCCAAGCAGGCGCTGGAGGACGTGTACCGGCCGGCCTTCTACAGCAGGGTCGGGCTTCGCTACCGGGACGTGATCGATCGCGAGAGGCTTGGGCTCGCCGATGTTCCCTGGGTCGAGTTGCTGTCTCCTGCCGTGCTCGGCGTGCTTGCTGATCAGCCTTCGCTCAGAGGAGGAGTACGCTCGCTCCGAGGCGAAACGTTCATCGCGCTGGACGACCCGCAGGGGGCCTCTGTCCGCTTGGTTCATGGCTTGCTAGACGGCGCGAGCCGCGATCACTTCACCGTCGATGCCGACTGGTTCCTCAACGAGAGGAGTGCCACTGATGCAGTTTTTGTCACGCTTGACAAGTTCAACCGACAGGCAGGCGACCTATTCCGATGGGCCATCGAGCCTCGCTTGGGGGCTGCCCTGGGGGAGCGTGACGATTAGCAGGGCCGAGGGACACTCCGTCGAGTTCGACGACCTGAGCGGGACGCTCTGCGCGGGTGGGTATGACCTTGCGTTCACCACTGGCGGCGTCGGCCAAGAAGAGGTGACGAAGCGGATGATGGCCCATGCCCTTCTCTTCATGATGCCGCCGAACGGTCTCGACGAGGCTGTCGAGTCGCTCGGTGAGATGCTGGAGTTTCATCGCGACCGGATGATGCTGCTCGCAGCACCTGTCCAACAGCGTGTGATTGAGCGCAAGGCGAAGATCACCGCGCTAGCCGAGCGCACCCACTTCGTGGTCGCTGACTGAAGCGCTGGAGCGACGGGTGGGCTTTCGCTACGAGGCGTCGCCCGCTGTCGGCCCTGTCAAGCAGGGCGAGATCCTCGGACCGATATGGGAACACCGCCCAGGCATTCCGCCCACCGAGCATCCGGCAGACCTGGAAGTCTCGATCACATCTTTCTTGCACGCGCTCGTCATCGTCATGACTCCCGACTGCGATCTCGTATGGGACTTCAACGAGCGGTTCCCTGATGACGACTCCAAGAATGCCCTGACCCCACAGGCCGCCGACGCCGATTCGAAGGCCAAGGCAGTGCCCCACGTTCTCGTGTGCGACGTCTATGACGAAGCACACGTAAAGCAGCACGTCCCTGAAACGAAGGCGTGGAAGATTGTCATCCGAAATGACAATGCGCGGTACCACGTATTCGACACCGCAGGCATCGGGGACGAAGGCCCGGATGACGCGATGCCTCAGATCTTCTTCGACTTCAAGAAGCCAATCGCCGTCCCGACGGCTCAGCTCTACGAAGGTCTTCGGGTTGGAGGCGTGCGGCGTGTCGCCCGTGTCCCCGCGCCGTGGCGGCACGACGTGATTCATCGCTTCTACGGGTTCCAGTCGCGAGTCTCGCTGCCTACGTAGTCTCGGGTCAGCGATGAGGACCATCGATCGAGCGCCTCGTGGTCACGCTGTGCCGCGGCTACTTCGTCGGGCTCCCTTTCTGAAGTCCAGCTGGCGCAATCACTGGCGCATCATCCAACCCTTCGGTCGCGAAGTGGCCGTTTACAGGGAGAAGCCCAAGACTCCAGCGCGCTTCCTAAACCGTGAGCGCAAGTTCGATTCTTGCCGGGGGCATGCGACAGGTCGGGTGAGCCGTCCTGGCTCGGCCGCTCTACCTGCTGCAGGCGGTCAGGCCGAGCTTCTTCGCTGCGATCTTCGCCAGGGCGACCTCGCCCTTCGCCCGCGCGAGGTAGGCCCTGATACCGACCGCGTTCGCACCGCGCTTGATGTCGGCGGCGACGACCTCGTAGTCGTCGGCTGCGACGCGCGTCAGGCCGGTCAGGTCGCGCCACTCGTTCGCGGTTGTCACCTGGGGCGGTGCTGCCAGCGCGCTCAGCCCGGTCGAGAGCCGGCGCAGCGCCCTGGCGAGGCCCACCAGCTGCTTCGACTGCTGCGCCGCCGTCTTCGCCGCATTCGCCGCGGCGATCTGCCGGTTGACGGCGCCCATCTCCACGCTGCAGACGGCGGTGGCGCGTGCCCGGAAGTCGTCGGCTCTCGCCGTCGTCCGCGCTGCCGTTGCCGTTGCCGGCGCCGCGAGCGCCAGCGCGGCAAGCCCAGCGCTTCCCATGCGTGCAATCCGTCGACCGGTGCCCATGACCCTTCCCTCCTCGATGAGGTTTTGGTCAGAGTGTCGGCCCTCGCTGGAGGTCGGGCATCCGTGCCACCGCGGATGGCGGATTGCGCGCGGCTACGGACGCTCGGGCTGCCGCTTCGGCGCCTACTCCTCGACGCGGCCGAAGCCGACGGCCTCCGCCATGGTGCGCTTGCGGCGCTGCACTCCCTGCGCGCCCGTGCCGTCGGTGGGCGTGTCGCCCTCGATCGCGGTGAAGCTGCCGTCGGCGGCGACTGCCTCGACGATGCCGATGTGCTCGGGGAGCCCGCCTGCGTTCGCGAAGATCACGATGTCGCCGGCCTGGGGCTCGGCGAGGCCGAACCAGAAGCCCGAGGCGTTCAGCCACGCCTCGACGGCCGGGACGTAGGTGAAGCCGTTGAGATAGGCGCCAGCGCCCTTGTAGCTCTTGCCGAGCGTCAGCCGGGCCCCGACGCCGAAGCAGTAGCTGACGAAGATCGCCGACCACGGCACGCCCTCGACGCCGAACCACGCGCCGAACGTCTGGCTGCCCGAGCCTGCGGGCTGCTCGGTCGCGCCGAGGTGCCTGAGCGCCTCGGCAAGCGCGCGCTCGCCGGGGGTGCCTTCCTCGGTGACCGTGCCGTCGGGCAGCACCTTGCGCTTGACGCGGCGCGTCGCGGGCTGCGCATCGCTGGACTCCAGCGCACCGCGCGTCACCTGGCCGACCCAGCCGTCCGCCTTCAGGCCCTGCGCCCGCTGGAATGCCGCCACCGCGCCTGCAGTGGCCGGGCCGAACTCGCCGTCGCGGTCGCCGGGGCGGAAGCCGAGCGCGAGCAGGCGCTGCTGCACCGTCAGCACGTCGGGGCCGCTCAGGCAAGGGCTGGTGAGATGAAGGTCTCTGCTCATGGTGTTCCTCTCTGGAAAGTTCGCCGTGAGGGCGTTCTTCGCACGGTTCGTACGGGCTCCTCTGCGGAGTCTAGAACCCGAACGCCGGGCGGGGAGGGCCGCCGGGCACGCAAAGGGCCGCCCGGTGCGTGCCACCGACCGCGCCAGCGCCGGCCCGGCGAGCGTGGCAAGGAGCGAGCTCGATGCTGGGGCGGGCTCTCCCGCTAGCTGTGGGTTGCCGAGTAGACGAACGCCGCGATGTTCGCGAGGTCGGTCGGGCTGAGCGTGAAGGCAGGCATCACGATGCCGCTGCCGCCGTAGGCGCCGCCACTGACGGCTGCCGAGATGCGCGCCTGGCCCGGCTTGCGGCCGTCGAGGTTCGGCCCGTCGCTGCCTATCGCCCCGGCCGCGGCGAGGGTGTGGCAGCCGGCGCAGCCGCTCACCCGGAAGACGACGAGGCCG
>CANNRA010000002.1 GCA_947507735.1 Actinomycetota bacterium | reverse complement strand
GCTCGTGCTGCTCGCCGGCTACCTCGTGCTCGCCCTGCGCCTGCGCGGGGGCCGCATCCGCCCCGTCGAGATCGCGCTCGTCGTCGGCGCCGGGATCGCGCTCGCTGCCGCCTTCGTCGGCCTCGACGCACTCGCCGGCGGCCACAGCCATGTCACGGCTGCAGCCGGCGGGGGACCCACCACCGTCGTCACCGACATCGTCAGCCGGCTCGACGTGTCGATCCACAAGGTCGCCGGGAGCACCGGCGTGATCATCGCCTCCGTCTGGTCGGTGATCGGGCTCACGTTCGCGGCGACGCGGCGCCGCCGCTCCCCCGTCATCGACGCGTTCCTGATCGCGGTCGTCGTCTCGCTGCTCGTCAACGACACGCCCGTCCAGGTGCTGGCCTTCGCCGTGCTCCAGGTCGCCCCGCTGCTGGCCTGGGAGGCAGTTCGCCGCGCACGGCGTTCGGCGGCGTGAGTATCCTCTGCGGCATGCGCCGGATCGGAATCATCGCCATCCCCGTCGTCACTGCTGCCGCGCTGCTTCTCGCCGGCTGTGGCGGCTACACGCAGCAGACGGTCTCGCCGCTGCCGAAGACGGTGTCGGGCACGACGACCGCCGCGCCGACAACGACTGCCGCTACGGCAACCACCGCTGCTGAAACGACGGCTGCTGCCGCCGTGGGTGATCCCGACGCCGGCAAGACGGTGTTCGCGAGTTCGGGCTGCGTCGCCTGCCACACGCTGAAGGACGCAGGCTCCACCGGCGCGGTCGGCCCGAACCTGGATCAGACGAAGCCCAATGCGGCCCTCGTCCGCGAGCGCGTCGCGAACGGCCTGGGCGCGATGCCCGCGTTCGCGAGCCAGCTCAGCGCCACGCAGGTTGACGACGTCGTCGCGTACGTGTCGGCCGTCGCCGGCAAGTAGCGCCTGCTCCTCCCCCACGACTTCCCCGCTGACGTCCAGGCAATCGCCTGCGACCTCGACCGCACGCTGCTGCCCGCCGATGTGACGTGGCGCCCACGCACGCTCGCCGCGATCGCCGCTGCGCGCGCTGCCGGGATCCACGTCCTGATCGTCACCGGGCGGATGTACAGCTCGGCCCTGCCGTACGCGCTTGCCGCAGGCATCACGGCGCCGCTCGTCTGCTACCAGGGCGCCTGGGTCGGCGACCCGGTCACCGGCGAGACGCTGCTGCACGAGCCCGTCCCGCTCGACCTGGCGCACGAGGTGATCGCGGCGGTCGAGGCCCGGGGCTTCTCGCTCAACTGTTACGTCGACGACACGCTCTACGTCGAGCAGGAGACCGCCTACTCGCGGCGCTACTCCGCGTTCCAGCACATCCCCGTCTTCGCCGTCGGCCCGCTGCAGTCGTTCCTGCGCGAGCGCCCGACCAAGCTCGTCGTCGTGGACGAGGAGGCGCGCGTCGTCCAGCTCGAGATCGAGCTGCAGGAGCTGTTCGCCGGCCGGCTGCACGTCGCCCGCTCGCTCCCCCACTTCCTCGAGTTCAGCGACCTGCACGTCACCAAGGGCTCCGGCCTCGCCTTCGTCGCCGAGCGCCTCGGCTTCGACCAGGCAGCCACCCTCGGCTGCGGCGACGGTGACAACGACATCGAGCTGCTCGAATGGGCCGGCTACGCCGTCGCCGTCGACAACGCGACGCCCAGGCTAAAAGCGATCGCCGACTGGATCTGCCCCTCGGTGGACGAGGAGGGCGTCGCCCAGGTGATCGAGGCTGTGCTCGCCCGCCGCGGCTGAGCTGCCCCGGCACGCCGCCGCGCCGCCTTCTAGGATCGGCGGGTGACCGACCAGCGCCTCCCGGCCGAAGAGCGTGCGCTCCTCGCCGCCGTCCTCGACACGTTCCTGCCGGGCAGCCCCGAGTGGCCTGCCGCCACCGACCTTGACCTGCCGGCCGAGGCCATCCGCCTGGCCGGGCTGAGCGTCGCCGGGCTGGCGCCGCTGCGAGCCTTGCTCGCCGCGCTTCCCGCCGGCTTCGCCACGCACGGCCCCGACGAGCGCGAGACAGCCCTCACCGCCCTCGCCGCGAGCGAGCCTGCCGGCTTCGGCGCCGCGCTCCAGGCCGCTTACAACGCCTACTACATCGACCCGCGCGTGCTGGCAATCGTCGCCGCGAAGACCGGCTACCGGCCAGGCGCACCGCAGCCCGACGGCCACGAGCTGCCGCCCTTCGACGAGGCGTTGATCGCGGCGGCCCGCACCCGCGCTCCGCACTGGCGGCAGGCATGAGCGCGCCGAAGCATGTGCACGACGCCTGCGACGTGCTGATCGTCGGTGCGGGCGCGAGCGGCGCCGCCGTCGCCTGGGCGGTCAGCGGGGACACCGGCGCGAAGGTCGTCTGCCTCGAGCGCGGTGACTGGAGCGACCCGCGCAGCTACCTCTCGGCCGATGACCAGTGGGAGATCCACCGCCAGTTCCGCCGGAGCCCCAACCCGAACACGCGCGGCCTCGACGTCGACTATCCGATCGAGGACGCGCAGTCGCCGATCAAGCCGCTGCTCTGGAACGGCGTCGGCGGCTCGACCATCCTCTGGTCGGCGCACTTCCCGCGCTTCCACCCGTCCGACTTCCGGGTGCAGAGCCTCGACGGCGTCGCCGACGACTGGCCGCTCACCTACGACGACCTCGCCGACTTCTACGAGCTGAACGACGAGCTGATGGGCGTCGCCGGCCTCGCGGGCGACCCGGCCAACCCGCCGCGTAGGCCACGCCAGACCCCGCCGATCTCGCCCGGCAAGCCCGGCGAGCGCCTCGCCGCCGCCTTCGACCGCAAGGGCTGGCACTGGTGGCCGAGCGACGTCGCCACCAACTCGCGGCCGTACGGCGACGGGCGCGGCGCCTGCAACAACTGCGGGATGATGGAGCTCGGCTGCTACCAGCAGGCAAAGGCCTCGACCGACATCACCTACTGGCCGAAGGCGATCAGGAACGGCGTCGAGCTGCGCACGCGCGCCCGCGTCGTCGAGCTGCCCGTGGACGCGAGCGGCCGCTGCGCCGGCGCCCACTACCTCGACGCCGCCGGCGAGCTGCACTTCCAGCCCGCGGCCCGCGTCGTCGTGGCGGCAAACGGCATCGGCACGCCGCGCCTGCTGCTCGCGTCACGCTCCGAGCGCTTCCCGGACGGCATCGCCAACTCGTCGGGGCTCGTCGGCAAGAACCTGATGCTGCACCCGCTGGCGACCGCGATCGGCGTCTTCGACGAGCTACTGGAAGGCTGGAAGGGGCCGACCGCCTGCACGATCTTCAGCCAGGAGTTCTACGAGACTGACCCCGCGCGCGACTACGTGCGCGGCTTCACGCTGCAGGCGCTGCGCTCGCACGGCCCGGCGATCACGGCGCTCGGGTCGTTCGCGACGCCTCTGCCCTGGGGCCGCCGCCACCACGAGCGGTTCGAGCAGGTGTTCGGGCGCACGGCCGGCCTGGCGATCGTGGCCGAGGATCTGCCGGAGCAGCACAACCGCATCGAGGTCGACTGGTCGCAGCGCGACCGCGACGGCATACCGACGGCACGCATGGTCTACACCGTGAGCGAGAACTCCGAGCAGATCCTGGCCGCGGGCGCCGAGGTCGCGCGCGAGCTGCTGCGCGAGGCCGGGGCCGTCGACGTGATCGAGCAGCACCTCCCCGCCGACTCCCGCTTCCACCTGATGGGCACCGCGCGCATGGGCGACGACCCGAGGCGCTCGGTGGTGGACGGCTTCGGCCGGGCGCACGACGTCGACAACCTCTTCGTCGTCGACGGCTCGACGTTCGTGACGTGCGCGTCGATCAACCCGACGCCGACCCTGCAGGCGCTCGCGCTGCGCACCGCCATGCACATCGTCGAGGAGCTGTAGGCCCGGAGCGACCCGGGTCGCGCGGCGCCCGCTCGGTGTAGGGTCGTGCCCATGTACGGACTCCACGGGAAGATCGCGATCGTGACGGGGTCGGGGCGCCACGGCGGCCTCGGCCAGGCAATGGCCCTGCGCCTCGGCCAGGAGGGCTGCAAGGTCGTCATCGCCGACCTTGGCCGCACCGAGGGCGACCTCTTCCCCACGCACGGCGTGGCGACGACGGCCGAGCTGGAGCAGGTCGCCGCGGAGATCCGCGCGACCGGCACCGAGGTCATGACCGTCCACTGCGACGTGCGCGACGAGGCCTCGGTCGAGGCGATGGTCGCTGCCGTGGTGGAGCGCTTCGGCGGCATCGACATCCTCGTCAACAACGCGGGCGTCGGCTACCTGATGAAGCTCGTCACCGAGATGACCGCCGACGAGTGGGACGTCGTCCTCGACGTCAACCTGCGCGGCATGTTCCTCTGCACCAAGCACGTCGCGCGGCAGCTGATCGCGCAGCAGCGCGGCGGCCGCATCGTCAACATCTCGTCGCAGGGCGGCAAGTCAGGCTTCCCGTACGCCTCGGCCTACGTGGCGTCGAAGCACGGCGTGATCGGCTTCACCCGCTCGGTGGCGATCGAGCTGGGCGCGCACAACGTCACCGTCAACGCGATCTGCCCGAACCACGTGACGACCGGCCTCGGCGCCTGGCAGAACGACTTCTTCTCGAAGGCGCTTGGCCTCACCCACGACGAGTACATGGCCGCGATGACGAGCCGCATCCCGCTGGGCCGCCCCGGCCTGCCCGACGACATCGCCAAGGCCTGCGCCTGGCTGTGCAGCGAGCAGGCTGGCTACGTCACCGGCGAGGCGATGAACGTCTCCGGCGGCGAGGAGACGCACTAGATGGCAAAGAACCCGGTTGACCCCCTGCTCGCGACCTATCGCGCCCTGATCGTCGAGTGGATCGCCGAGCAGAGCTCGGAGCGCAAGGGCGCGGGCCGCAAGGCGCACCGCAAGTACGAGCGCATCCAGGAGACCTACGACAGCCTGCGCAAGTGGCAGGCCGGCCGCGACGGCATCACCATCCTGCTGGACGACCCCGACCCTGCCGTCCGCTCGGTCGCCGCGGCGCACGCGCTGGGCTGGGCGCCGCAGGAGGCCGTCGCCGCGCTGGAGGCGCTCGCCGGGGCGAACGACGCTCCGCGCGAGGTGCAGATGAGCGCAGCGCTGACCCTCGGCGAGTTCCGCGCCGGCCGGCTGGGCTAGGCGAAAGCCCCGCTAGGCGCCGCTGCCGCTGCGCCGGATGAAGTCGTCCACCGCGGCCGCGAGCGCCTGCGGGTTGTCCTGGCTCACCCGGTGGTCGGCCGCGATCGCGAGCGTCTCGCAGGCCGGCACGATCGCCTTGAGGCGCGCCATGCGCGTCTCGTCGAACACCTTCGACTCGGCGCCGCGGATCGCCAGCAGGGGGCAGCGCACGTCGATGCGATCCCACATGTCGTGCTCGAGCGCCGCCTCGGTCTCGATCACGCCGGGGATGAAGTAGCGCCACTCGACATCGCCCTCGTCCGGGGCGACGCCCGTGTCCGGCCCGTCAACGGCGCGGAACGAGTAGCGCGCGTAGTGCTCCTTCAGCTCGTCCGACCAGTGGGCCGAGAACGGCATCCGGGCACGCGCCTCGGCCAGCGACGGGAAGCGGAACTCGAGCTTCATCTGGTCGCGCACCGCGTGGCTGATCGCCGGGTCGAGCGAGAGGCCGGGGTCGACGACGGTGAGCGAGGCGACCCGCTCCGGGTGCTGCGCTGCAACGAGCAGGGCGATGTTGCCGCCGGTCGCGGCTGCCAGGAAGTGCGCGCGCGCCACGCCGAGCGCGTCCAGCAGCTCGACCAGGTCGGTGACGTAGTCGTCCAGCTGGTAGCCGCTCTCCGGATAGTCCGAGCGGCCGTGGCCGCGCTGGTCAGGGGCGAGCCAGCGGTTGGGCAGCGTCGAGTGCTCGACCACGTAGTCCCAGACACGGGCGTTGGTGCGGTTGGGATGGAGCAGGACGATCGGCGGCTCGGCGGCGGCCTCGGCGGTGGCGGCCGGCCAGTCGAGGTGGTGCAGCGTGAGCCGGGTGAGCTGCACGCGGCCGGAGCGCGCGATCTTCGCCAGAGGCATGGCAGCGACGGTACACCGCCGCAGCCGGGCAGGACAACCGTGACGCTGCGACGCCGACCGGCCCGGCCCACTACGCTTCCCGCACCGTGATCGATCTCAGAGCTGCCCGCAACGACGTCCCCGGCACCCGTGCCGCCCTCGCCCGCAAGGGCGCCGCCGAGGCATTCGACGCGCTGATCGCCGCTGACGAGGCGTGGCGCGCCCTCGTGCCGAAGGTGGACGAGCTGCGCGGCCGCACCAAGCTGAAGGGCAAGCCGACGCCCGAGCAGCTCGAGGAGCTGAAGGCCGTCAAGGTCGAGCTGCAGGAGCTCGAGCAGCAGATCGCCGCCGCTGAGGCCGAGCGCGACCGCCTGCTCGACTTCGTCCCCAACCCGCCGCACGCGAGCGTGCCCGAGGGTGGCGAGGACGACTTCATCGTCATCCGCGAGGCCGGCACGATCCCCACGATCACCGAGCCGAAAGAGCACACCGCCCTCGGCCGCTTCGACATGGAGCGCGCCGCCCGCCTCTCCGGCGCCCGCTTCGGCTACACGATGGGCGCCGCCGCGCTGCTCCAGCTCGCCGTCTTCCAGATGGCGATCTCCAAGCTTGCCGGCAAGGGCTTCACGCCCGTGCTGCCGCCCGTCCTCGTGCGCGAGGAGGCGATGTACGGCACCGGCTTCCTCCCCACCGACGCCGCGAACCTCTACAAGCTGGAGAGCGACGACCTGTACCTCACCGGCACCTCCGAGGTCGCGCTGGCCGGCATCCACATGGGCGAGATCCTCGATCCTGCCGAGCTGCCCGCGCGCTACTCCGGCTGGAGCACCTGCTTCCGCCGCGAGGCCGGCGCCGCCGGCAAGGACACGCGCGGCATGTTCCGCCTGCACCAGTTCGACAAGATCGAGATGTTCATCTTCTGCCGCCCCGAGGACTCCTACGCCGAGCACGATGCCGTGCTCGCGAACGAGGAGGAGCTGCTGCGCGACCTGGGGATCCCGTACCGGGTGATCCTGACCGCCGCCGGCGACCTCGGCGCCTCGGCCGCCAAGAAGTACGACTGCGAGGCGTGGTTCCCGTCCCAGGGCCGCTACCGCGAGGTCACCTCGACGTCGAACACCACCGACTTCCAGGCCCGTCGGCTCGGCATCCGCTGGCGCGGCGAGAAGGGCGTCGAGCCGCTGCACACGCTGAACGGCACCGCGGTCACCGGCCGCGCCGTGCTGGCGGTGCTGGAGAACCACCAGCAGCCGGACGGCTCGGTGCACGTGCCCGAGGCGCTGTGGGCCTTCGGCGCGCCACAGGTGATCGAGCCGGGCGCATGAGCGGCGACGCGACCGCAGCCTCGCCGGAAGCGCGCCTCGCCGCGCTCGGCATCGAGCTGCCCCCACCCTTCGCCGACGAGGCGAACCGCGTCCGGGCGCTGCGCTCGGGCAACCTCGTCTTCATGAGCGGCCACGGCCCGCTCGGCCCCGGCAACGTGCCCTACGTGACGGGCAAGCTCGGCCGCGAGCTGACGATCGCCCAGGGCTACGACGCGGCACGGCTCGCCGGGCTCTGCACGCTCAGCACGCTGCGCCGCTACCTGGGCAGCCTCGATCACGTCACCCGCGTCGTGCGCGTCCAGGGCTTCGTCAACTGCGCGCCCGGCTTCACCACGCCGTCCGACGTCCTGCACGGCTTCAGCGATCTGATGGTCGAGATCTTCGGCGAGCGCGGCCGCCACACCCGCGCCGCGATCGGGGCGGCCGAGCTCTACGCCGACATCCCGGTCGAGATCGAGGCGACCTTCGAGGTCGCCGCAGACTGCCCCGTCGGGCTCTGACGGCCCGGAGCTGGCCCGCGCTGGCCGGCCGGCGCTAGGCGCCGCGCAGGTCGCCCACGTGCGGCGCAAGCCAGGCGGCGAAGTGGTCGGGCGGGATCGACCCGGTGAGGCGGTCGGCCTCGCTGCCGCCGCGCAGCAGCGACAGCGTCGGGATGCTCTTCAGCACGTAGCGGTCGGCGATCTGCGGCACGCGGTCGACGTTGACCTTCACGACCTTGAGCGCGCCCGCGTGCTCCTTGGCGGCGCGCATGACGAGCGGCGTGACCTGCTGGCAGGGCGTGCACCACATCGCCCAGAAGTCGACGAGCACGGGCACCTCGACGGTGATCTCCTCGTCGAACGTCTCGACGAGCGCGCTGACGATCCACGGCACCGCTGCGCCGCAGGCCGGGCAGCAGGGCGCCGCCTGCTGCGTCGGCGCGACGCGCACCTGCGTGCCGCAGCCCGGCGTGGTGCAGCGCAGGATGGACTCGTGGGTGGACTCGACGACGGTCACGAGGCCGCGCAGGCGAGCACGACCGAGAACGGGAAGTCGGCAGGGCCGTCGTAGCGCCCGGTCAACGTCACGTACAGCGACGAGCCCGAGATGAACGTCGCGATCTTCACGTCGAAGGTGAACGTGTTCGACGAGTTGCCCGCCAGCGAGGCCGCGCTGACGGCGCACGTCTCGAGCGAGCTGTCGAAGACGATCTTGAACTTGCCAGACGACCCTCGCATGGCCGACGCCGCACCGTAGCTGCGCGAGGCCAGCAGCCCACCCGAGCTGTCGACGGTGGCGAAGCGCAGCATCGAGGCAAGCACCGCCGAGGTCGAGCTGGCGGCCGCACCCGGCTTGATCCCGCCGGCCCCCGGCTTGATCCCGCCTGCACCCGGCTTGATCCCGCCCGCCCCGACCGTGTCGGCAAGCGTCGCCGTCTCCTTGCAGGCCAGCACCACCGAGAACGGGAAGTCGGCGGGGCCGTCGTAGCGCCCGGTCAAGGTCACATACAGCGTCGAGTCCGAGATGAACGTCGCGAACTTCACGTCGAAGGTGAACGTGTTTGACGAGCTGCCCGCCAGCGAGGCGGCCGAGACCGCGCAGCGCGTGATGGGAGCAGAGAAGACGACCTTGAACTTGCCCACCGAGGCACGCAACGACGAGGCGGCACCCTGCGAGCGCGCCGCGACGAGCGAGCCGTCGCTGTTGACGGTGGCGAAGCGCAGGCCGACCGACCCACCAGTCGCCGCGGCACCGCTCCCGGCGAGCGCCGTCGCCAGCAGTCCGCCCGCCACCACACCCAGCACCAGCCGCGCAATCCGTGACACAGGAGCCTCCGCCTCGATCCCAGCAACGACCAGACCCGACGAGCATAGGCGAGCCGCACGACGGCGGCACGGGCTACGCGAAGCGTCGCCGCGGTCTACGATCCCAGCGCGCGGCGGGGTGCCGGAGCGGTCGAACGGGGCGGTCTTGAAAACCGCTGAAGGGGCAACTCTTCCCTGGGTTCGAATCCCAGCCCCGCCGCCTTCTTGTCTCAACCCTGCGGATTCGAGCAGGCCGGCCTGACCGAGATGGGCAGCCGAGAGACTTGCTCCCACACGTGCTGCTCCGGCGAGGGAGCGCAGCCGCCGGGCTGTCGCGGCTCTAGAGGATGATGTGGCTGAGGCGCGAGACGAACTCGTGCCTACCGCCAAGGAAGCCAAGCATCAGGCCCAGCGGGACAAGCGCGCTGGCGATACCAACCGCAACGCATCTCGACAGGAATGTCACGTGATGCACAGCCTTGCGGACGGCGAACGCGGCGCTACGTAGGAGGCTCGGGCGATCCGAGCCACAGGTCGGAACCGAGGCGGGGCCGAACACGTACTGGAAGCCGCAGGCCAGGAGAGCGCTGGAGCAGAACAGCCCAACCTCGATCCAGAAGATGTCGATACCTGCGAACGTTGTCATGACCTGTTTCCTTCCCAGCGTGTGGCTCAGCGTCGGGTCTCGTACGTGCCCGGCAACGGTGGTGATGAGGCGAACGTGACCAGGCAGAGGGGTCTCCGGCCTGGCAAAGACAGGGAGATAGCGCGCTGTCCGGCTCGTAGCGGCGCAGCGGGTAGGCGTCCAGCTAGTCGGCGCTCTTGCTGTTTTCCGCGGCCGCTATGGCGTTCTTGACGTCGAGGTCGAGGAGAAATGCGTCGGCGATTGCACTGCTGATTTCCCGGTAGTCGTTCACCGTGATCTCGCCAACGATGAGGCGCTGGCGCAGAAGCCCTCCGGGATCCTCGACCAGCGGCTGGCTCTCCGCTGCTCTCGACTGCGACTGCGTGCCCGGGGTGACGCCGGCGGCGCCTTGCCCATCACGATCGCTGACCAGCGTCGCAACCGGAGACTCCGGCCACTTCGCGGCCACGGTGCGAACTGCCATCAGCAGGGCGGCCGTGTCGCGCTCGGCCTTGCTCATCGCCGAGAGCAGCCCTGCGTAGGTGTACTGATGGAAATGAGGATCGGACAGAGGATCCCGCTGCAGCACCTGCTGCACCTGGTGCTCGAGGCGGCGGATCAGGCTTTCGCTGCGGCTGCTACTGACCCGCTCCTCGCTCGGAGGAGCTGACGAGCCGTTTGCTGGTGCCTGATCCTTCTTCAGCTTCGGTGCGCTCGGAGCAGGCTCCCCGTTGACGGGGGCCCGACTCGGGAGGAGGTAGAGAACGATCACGCCAACTCCACCAAGCAGCAAACCCCAGGGCCAGCCAATGCGCTGCTTGTGCTGGCCGATCCGATCGGCAACGACGATCGCTGCCAGCCAGAAGGCCAGAGCCACACTGGCCAGAACGACCACTGCAACCTCTGCTGTCGCCTGGAACACGGCTGCCGCAACGATGCAGCCACCAAGAATCGTGACCGGGATAACCGGGGATTTCAGGAACCGCTCGGTTCTGCCGGGCGGCTTCTGCCCAACGACCTCTCCGCGACCAGCCTGCGCTTTGGGAGTCTCAACCTGGTCGGCGCCCGGGAGCTCCGGTGTGGGCAAAGGGGCATGACTCCGAGCGGAGCCGTTACCGAGCACGGTTGCTGATCCCGAGTTTGACACACCGTCGTAGTCGGCCACGCGGCCCGGCAAGTTAATACTCAGAAGAGTGACTCTGAGTTGGTCGACAGGATGACTGAATGAGCCGCTCCGGGGTTCCATGCGATGCGCCCCCGTCTCTGTGAAGATGCCGCGATGGTCAGGAACCCGAAGTGGAAGCGCGATGAGGTGCAGTGGTTCAACCTGCAGGAGCTCGGCTGGGGCGTCCAGCGCGACATCCGCGCGGCGTTCGGGGTCGACTCACGCCTGATCAGCAAGGCTGCGGGGACAGCTGGCAGCGCGACGTTGATGCTGCAGCTGCCGGCAGGGTGGAGCCTGAGCCAGCCCTCCGAGGAGGCGACGCTCGAGTTTCTGGTCATCGAGGGCGACCTCAGCGTCGAGGGTGAGCGGCACGGCTCGGGCGGGTTCATCGCGATCTCGCCCGGGTGCGGCACCGTCGAGCTGGCATCGGCGGGCGGCGCCCAGGTTCTGCTCTTCTACAACCCCGAGCTCACCGCCGCACACTGCTACGGGGGCCAGTTGCACACCGCGAAGACGTGGTCGACCGACTGGACGCCGTTCATCCAGGCCGCCGACCAGCGGCACGGGCTGATGTACAAGTCGCTGCGCGTCCCGGATGTCACCAGCGGGCACGTCCACGGCGGGCCGGGCGGCATGTTGCGGCTGGTGCTGATCCTGCCCGGGTACACCTCCCCGGAACACGAGTACCACGAGGAGTCCTGGGAAGAGCTGATCTTTCTCTCGGGCGATCTGGTGATGCCGAACCGCGGGGTCGGCTACGCAGGCACCGTGCTGGGCAATCCGGCCGGGATCGAGCACGGCCCGTATGCGACGCAGCGCAGCTCGGTGATGGTCTGCCACGGCCTCAACCCCCAGCCGACGGCGTACACCTCGCTGCCCGGCTCGCAGGAGGCGATGGCTCACTACCTGGACACGGAGTCGCTCTTCGACAGAACGCTGGAGACGCAGCGCTGGAGCGACCGTCCAGGCGAGCTGGCCGCCATGCACGAGCGCGCCTGCCCCGGCGATCCGCGCTCGCGGCCGTAGGCGCCGAGCGCTCTAGCGCGGCTGGCGGTTGTGCGGGTCGGTGTAGCGCACCTCGAACATGAGGCAACCCTCGGTGCTCGCGAACGGCCCGTGCACCATCCCGGGCGGGTGGCAGGCGTACATGCCCGCCGTATACGTGAGCCCGGTGCGCTTGTCGTGGACCGAACCCTCGAGGATCCAGATCTCCTCCCAGAAATCATGGACAAGCGGCTCGTCGAAGTCGGCCTCTGCAGCCATCCGCGCGAGCCGGCTCACGTCCGCCGAGGTCTTGTCTCCGGCAAGGATCTTCTGCTCGAGCCCGGCGAAGCCAGGAACTGGCTCCCAGGGCAGGGCTGACACGTCGAAGAACTCAAGCTCTTTTTTCATCGCGCCCTCAGGCTAGCTGCTCGATCCGTCTTGAGGGCCACTGAGAGCCTCTCTGCGGGCACGCGGCAGCTTGCTGGCCCAACGGCCCTCGCGCGAAGCGGCTCGGGCCTCCAGGCTGCGGAGAGCCGCGCCGTGCGGCCCCAAAACGCCGGAGGGCGGGGCGCCTGGCGCCCCGCCCTCCGAGTCACTTCGTCCGGCTCCGGCCACCCGTGAGGGGGCAGGAGCGGATCACACGGTCAGTGCGTCGACTTGTAGACGTACGCAGCGAGGTTCGCGAGATCCGTGGCGCTCAGGTTGAACGCCGGCATCTGCGAACCACCGGCAACGGCGCCGGACTGAACGACAGACGTGATCACGCCCTGCGTCGGCTTGCGCCCGTCGAGGCTCGGGCCAACGGAACCCGTGGCACCGGCAGCGGCGAGCGTGTGGCAGGAGCCGCAGCCGGCGGACGTGAACACGGCGGCACCGGCGGCCGGGTCGCCCTTGAGCGTCTCGGGGCCAGCTGCAGCAGGCGCCGGGGTGGGCGTCGAAGCGGCGGTGGTGGCCGGCGCCGTGGTCTTGGCGGGCGTCGTGGTCTTGGCCGGAGCCGCGACCTTCTTGCCGGCGACCGAGGTCACGTACGCGGCGACAGCCTTGATCTGGGCAGCCTTGAGGCGCGTCTTGAACGAGGGCATGACGCCCTTGCCGTTCGTGACACGCGAGATCACGAGAGCGGCCGTCGGCTTGGTCTTGTCGAGGCTCGGGCCGACCTTGCCCGCACCACCGCCAGCGGCAAGCGTGTGGCAGGCACCACAACTGGCGCTCTTGAAGACGGTCAGACCGGGATCAACGGCCTTCGGAGCAGCACCGGCCGAACCGGCGAGTGCGACAGCTACGGCCAACGCGACCATCGTCGCCAGAAGTGTCCGAATCTCAACAACCCTGCGCATCATTTCTCCTGGTTCGAGGAACAGCTTGCCGTGACCACCCTGCACGATCCTCGATTTCTATCACGATCGCAACGGGGCCACAACGAGAAAAGGGCGGCGGCCGCATCGCTGCGGCCGCCGCCCTCACTCACATCAGTTCGCTACGGAAGAACGAACGTGTAGACGTAGTCACCGCGGACGCGACGTGCGTCGAGGAGACCGTACGGGCGGGTCACGTCGTTGTGAGCAGCACCGCCGACCTGCACGGTGACGTACTGCTTGCCACCGACGGTGTAGGTGACCGGGGCAGCAGCGACCGGGTACGGCATGGTCGCGGACTTCCACAGCTCCTTGCCCGTCTTGGTGTCGACGGCGGCGAGGTAGCCGTCACCCTTGGCGCCATCAGCGGTGCCGTAGTGACCGACGAACGTCAGGCCGCCGGCGGTGTTCATCGAGCCGGAGTAGCAGATGGCCTGCCAGCGCTGCCACCACTTCAGCTTGCCGGTCTCCAGGTTCAGAGCGGCGAAGTTGCCGAAGTTGCTGTTCGGGGTGGAGCCGTCACCGACGCCAAGCCGGTTAGCACCGAGACCGCCGAACTGACTCGCAACCTGCGAGGCGGCCGGGATCTGCTCGAATGCCGTGGCACGACCCGAGACACCGCACGTGATCATGGTCTTGTTCTGCGGGCTGTAGGAGCTCGCCGGCCAGTCCATGTTCTCGAAGGGCGTCACGACGTACTGGGTCGTGTCGTACGGGTCGTACGAGCAACCGAGCTTGTACGGCTTGCCGTCAGGCGCAGTCGCCGTGGCGTACGGGATGCCGAGGCTCGTGAGAGCGTCCGGCGTGGTGCAGGGGATGCCGGAGTTGACACCCGTGTTGTACTTGCTGTTGTTGCGGTACCCGCCCGGGTTGAAGAGCACGTTGGACGTGCGCGGAACGGGCTGCGTCGGCCAGGTGTTGACGCCGTCAGCAGTGGACTGCGGCACCGGGACCTCGTCGACCGGGATGAGCGGCTTGCCCGTCTCGCGGTCGAGGATGAACGTCATACCGACCTTGTTCACGTACGCAACACCGGGGCGCTTGACCATCTTGCCGCCGATCTTGTACGTGCCGTCGAACAGGACGCCGTTGTTCGGCAGGTCCGAGTCCCACAGGTCGTGATGTGCAACCTGGAAGTACCACTTGAGCTGACCCGAGTAGAGGTCGAGCGCAACGATCGAGTCCGTGTACAGGTTCATGCCGGGGCCGCGCGAGTTCCACGGCTCCGGGTTACCCGTGCCGACGATCAGGAGCTTGCGAGCGGTGTCGATGATGGGGGACTCCCAGAAGGAGCCGCCGCCGTACAGCGTCGAACCGTTGCCGCCCTTGCCGTCGTTCGTCCACGTCTCGTAGCCGGGCTGGCCCGGGGACGGGATGGGGCTCCAGGCCCAGATGCGACCGCCGTTGGCGGCGCGGAAGGCCTGCATCGACGGGCTGTTGCCCCCCGAGTCACCAGAGCCGTCACCGACGAGGATCATGCCGTTCGCGTAGATCGGAGCGGTCGAGATCTTCGCGTTGTTCTTGTAGGAGCCGACTGCCGTCTCCCAGACCTGCTTGCCGCTGCGCTGATCGAGAGCGACGAGACGACCATCACCGAGGCCAACGAAGACCTTGCCCTCAGCGACGGCGACGCCGGCGCGACGACCACCCGAACCGGGCGTGAAGATGGCGCCGCTGTTCAGCACCTGACCGGCGTAGGAGGGCGTCCACTTCCAGATCTGCTTGCCAGTGGCTGCATCGATTGCCCAGACCTCACCCTGCGGCGGGCCGGTCGTGTAGAGCACGCCGTCCACAACCGTCGGGTTGGCCTCCGTCGAACCGCAGTTCGTCGGGTTGTTCGTGGCACCGCGCGGAGCGCCGGGGATGACCGGGTCGCCGGCAATGAGCGCCGCGGTGCAGGCGCCGAGGCTCATGTGCCACAGCTCCTTGAGGGTGCTCACGTTGCTCGTCGTGATCTGATTCAGCGACGAGTAGCGCGAGCCGTCCAGCGGGCCGAAGTAGTTCAGCCAGTTGTCGCCGGCCGGCGCGTTGAGCTGTGCAGCGGTCCACACCGGTGAGGGTGTGATGACCTTCTTGGCCCCGCTCGAGGAAGAGGCGGTCGTCGCAACGACGCCGGCTCCTACTACGAGTCCGAGGCAGGCCAGTGCTTTGGCCCAGCGAAAGCGGTGCATCCAGATCCTCCCTATCGAGATCCCCGCCAAAATCCTGGTGCGACCGTGGGCGATCACCAGGCGAGCGGCGAGATAACAGGCGGAACTATTGCATCCCGGTGAACGCTGCGCAAGAGGGCGGTAACAACTTCCTGCGAAACCCCAACCGAGCCAGAGCGACAATGCATTTGCGCGGAGAGCCGCAACCCCTGTCCCGGAGCGGGCTTGCGGGCACAGTGCTCTCCGGCATGAACCGCCGCTGCGGGCTAACGATATGTTTCAAACGCGATGACCTCGGCCAGCGGCTGGGGAAAGGCGGGATGCGGGGCGCCGGCCGCGACAACGAGCAGGTCGCTGCCGACGGCCGGGCAGGCGTTGCTGCCGGCCCGGAGGCGCGTTCGCCAGAGCGTGCGCCCGTCGGCGGTGGAGAACGCCTCGACCGTGCCGTCGTAGGTCGGCACGAAGACGACATCGCGGGCGACCGTGGCGCAGGCGAAGGCGGCCGAGCCGAGCCGGCGCTGCCAGGCGATGCGGCCCGTCGCGGCGTCAAGCGCGTAGACCGCGCCCTTCGCCTCCACCGGCGAGCGCTTGAACGCGCTGGGCGAGGTGACCGCGCTCTCGTCCATGCACAGCTCGACCACCGGGACGAAGAGGCGGCCCGCCGCGAAGGCCATCGGCGTCTCGACGCCGCCCAGCAGCCCGGGGCAGACGCGGGTCGGCGTCGGCGGGAGCGGGCCGAGGTCGTGGGCGTGCGTCCCGACCGCCTGCGCCCAGACACGGGCGTGCGTGACGCGATCCCAGGCGATGACGCGACCGGCCTTGCCCGCGCCGAAGACGAGCTTGCGCCCGCCCAGCGTGGCGAGGATCGGCGAGGTCTGGAAGTCGTAGTCGCGCACGTCGTGGCGCGTCACCTGGTCGTGCCAGAGCAGCTTGCCGCTCGCCCCGGCCAGGACGATCAGCGAGTCGGTGTAGAGCGCGGGCCCGGCGAAGGCGGCGCCGTTCGGCAGCTGCTTCGTGCCGCCCCACGGCCCCGGGTTGGCGACGCCGGCGTAGACGTTGCCGCTCTCGTCCACGCTGACCGGGTACCAGAGGCCGCCGCCGCCGGCCTGCGCCGTCGGCCAGGGCTCCTTGATCGTTTCGAAGCGCCAGACGGTCTTACCCGTGCGGGCCGACAGCGCGTAGAGCGCCCCCCGCCCGCCCGGCGGGAAGCCCTGCGTGCTCACATAGACGCGGCCGCGGTCGATAACCGGGGTAACGCCGACGAACTGCTCGTCCGGGCGGACGAGCAGGTGCGACCAGAGTCTGCGGCCGGTGCGCGCATCGAGGGCGAACGCCGTCGTGTCGGTGGCGGCGTAGAGGGTCGAGCCAACGACCGAGAGGCCATTGGGGCCGTCGTTCGGCGCAGCCAGCGTGACCTGCCAGCGCGGGCGGCCCGTACGCACGTCCAGGGCGTAGACGCTCGAGGACGAGTCCTGGATGTAGACGGTATCCCCCCGCAGCACCGGGTTGGCGGTGATGGCGCCGAAGCCGGAGCCGCGCCGTGGATTCAGGGCGAAGCGCCAGCGCACCCGCAGGCCGCCGACCGTGCTCGACGAGATCGTGGTGGCCGCGAGGGCACGGGTGCTCGTGACGGTGCCGTTCGCAGTCGCCCAGGGGCCAGCAGCAGCCGTCGCGGCGGCGGCTGTGAGCAGGGCAAGCAGCGCCGCGCCCGCCAGCAGCGCTGCCAGCCGGCGTCGACGCAGCACCGGCGGCCTGGCTAGACCGTCCACGGCGCCGCTGCCTCCGTGTCGATCTCGTAGCGCTCGATCGCCTGCTGGACGCGCTCCGGCGCGACGACCCCGTCATCGGCGAGCGCCTTGAGGGCCGCCACCGCGACGTGCCGGCGATCGACCTCGAAGAAGCTGCGCAGCTTCACCCGGTAGTCGCTGCGCCCGAAGCCGTCGGTGCCGAGCGTCGTGAAGCGGCGGCTACCGGTGAACGGGCGGATCTGGTCGGCGAAGGCGCGCATGTAGTCGGTCGCCGCAACGAGCGGTCCGGGGTGGCTACCCAGGCTCTGCTCAACCCGCGTGCGGCGTGGCTCGGCCGTGGGATGCAGCCGGTTCCAGCGCTCGACCTCCAGCCCCTCGCGGCGCAGCTCGGTGAAGCTCGTCACGCTCCAGACGTCGCTCTCGATGCCGAAGTCCTGACGCAGCAGCTCGGCACCCGCGAGCACCTCGCGCAGGATGGCGCCCGAGCCGAGCAGCTGCACCCGCGGCGCCTCCGCCGCCACCGCGGCGCCCGCACGCAGCAGGTACATCCCGGCGAGGATGCCCTCCTCCGCGCCTTCAGGCAGCGCCGGCTGCGGGTACGCCTCGTTGAGCACGGTGAGGTAGTAGAAGACGTCCTCCTGCTCGCCCATCATCCGGCGCAGGCCGTCCTGGATGATCACCGCCAGCTCGTAGCCGTAGGTCGGGTCGTAGGCGCGACAGTTGGGGATCGTCGAGGCGAGGATGTGCGAGTGACCGTCCTCGTGCTGGAGGCCCTCGCCGTTCAGCGTCGTGCGGCCCGAGGTGGCGCCGATCAGGAAGCCGCGGGCACGGCTGTCGCCGGCGGCCCAGGCCAGGTCGCCGACCCGCTGGAAGCCGAACATCGAGTAGAAGATGTAGAAGGGGATCATCGCCTGGCCGTGATTGGCGTAGGCGGTGGCGGCGGCGATCCACGAGCTCATCGCGCCGGGCTCGTTGATGCCCTCCTGGAGGATCTGGCCGTGCTCGTCCTCGCGGTAGAACATCAGGTCGTCGGCGTCCTCCGGCTGGTACAGCTGGCCGACCTGACTGAAGATGCCGAGCTGCCGGAACATGCCCTCCATGCCGAAGGTGCGCGACTCGTCCGGGACGATCGGCACCACGCGGCGACCAATCCGTTCGTCGCGCACGAGCGTATTCAGGACACGGACAAACGCCATGGTCGTGGAGTTCGGGCGGTCACCGCTTCCCTCCAGGACGCTCGCGAACGCGCTCAGCGGCGGCACCTCGAGCGGGGTCGCATCGTCGTGGCGCATCGGCAGCGAGCCGCCCAGGGCCGCTCTGCGCTGCCGGAGATAGACCAGCTCGGGCGCGTCGTCGGCGGGCCGGAAGAAGCTTGCCTCGGCCGCCTGATCGTCGTTGATCGGCAGCTGGAGGCGGTCGCGGATCGCCAGCCGCGCAGGCCCCTTGATCGACTTCTGCTGGTGCGTGATGTTCTTGCCCTCGCCCGCCTCGCCCATGCCGAAGCCCTTGATCGTCTTGGCGAGAATGACGGTGGGCTGCCCCTTCGTGTGGGTCGCGGCAGCGTAGGCGGCGTGCACCTTCTGCGGGTCGTGACCGC
Organism: Actinomycetota bacterium; assembly: GCA_947507735.1. Classification (GTDB taxonomy): domain Bacteria; phylum Actinomycetota; class Thermoleophilia; order Gaiellales; family Gaiellaceae; genus CANFDS01. The sequence goes on along the minus strand of CANNRA010000002.1, from coordinate 14,316 downwards.
CACGGGTGAGCGCCCAGATCTGATCGTCGGTCCAGTCGGCGACCATCGCGGCCAGCTCCGGGTACTTGCCGAAGAAGAACTCGCGCACGTAGGCGCCGCTCTTGGCCTTGAACGACTGGTACTCGCCGTCCACCGCCTCCTCCATGCGCCGACGCAGCCAGCCGCCCGTGTCGGCGGCGAGCAGCGAGTCCCAGGTTGAGCCCCAGATGACCTTGATCACGTTCCAGCCGGCGCCGCGGAAGTTGGTCTCCAGCTCCTGGATGATCTTGCCGTTGCCGCGCACCGGACCGTCCAGCCGCTGCAGGTTGCAGTTGACGACGAAGACGAGGTTGTCGAGCCGCTCACGGCCCGCCAGCGAGAGCGCGCCCATCGACTCCGGCTCGTCCATCTCGCCGTCGCCCATGAACGCCCAGACCTTGCGATCGCTCTCCGGAATGATGTCGCGAGCCACCAGGTACTTCATGAAACGGGCCTGGTAGATCGCCGTCAGCGGCCCCAGACCCATCGACACGGTGGGGAACTGCCAGAAGCCCGGCATCAGCCACGGATGGGGGTAGGACGAGAGCCCGCCCCCGCCGACCTCCTGCCGGAAGCGCTGCAATTCGGCCTCGGAAAGCCGTCCTTCTAGGTAGGCGCGCGCGTAGATGCCCGGCGAGGAGTGCCCCTGCATGAAGATCAGGTCACCCAGCGAGGCCTCCGAGCGGGCCCGCCAGAAGTGGTTGAAGCCCACCTCGTAGAGCGTCTCGGCCGACTGGTAGCTGGCGATGTGGCCGCCCAGCTCGGACGACTCGCTGTTGGCCTGGAGCACGAGCGCGATGGCGTTCCAGCGCACCAGGGCGCGCAGCCGGCGCTCGATCTCCGAGTCGCCGGGGAACGGCGGCTCGTCCGCCGGGGCGATGCTGTTGACGTACGGCGTGTTGAGGCCGGCCATTGCCGGGACACCGAGCTGCTGCGAGCGCGCGATGATGCGCTCGAGCAGGAAGCTCATCCGTTCGACGCCCTCGTCGGCGACGACGGCGTCCACCGACGCGAGCCACTCCTGGGTCTCCACCGGGTCGTCGTCGCCACGGCGCAAGTGCGGGTGCCGCTTCTCCATCGGGCTACTCCTGGTCGAAGAACTCGGGGTTGCGGCCGCGAATGCCCGGCAGGCCGGAGAGGGTGTGGGCGAGGTGGGCGCGCAGGGCGTCCTCGGCGGCGGCCGGGTCGTGCCCGCGCACCGCAGCGACGACGCCAGCGTGGTCGTCGATCATCTCGGGCAGGTAGTGCGGCTCCGGCAGGCTGAGGCGCCGCACGCGGTTGAGGTGGTGGTTGACGCGCTGGCTGACCTCCCAGGCGCCACCGTGACCGCTGATGTCGCAGAGAGCCGAGTGGAAGGCGTCATCGAGGGCGTAGAACGCGTCGAAGCTACCGCGGGCGCCAGCGTCGCGCTGGCCCGCGAGCAGGGCATCGAGGGCGGCAATGTCGGCTGCGGTGGCGCGCTCGGCGGCGAGGCGCACGGCGGCGCACTCCAGCGACTCGCGCACGAAGTGGGCGTCCTCGACCGCGCGCAGGTGGATGCGCGTGACGAAGCTGCCGAGCTGCGGGACGACGACGACGAGGCCGTCGTCGCTGAGACGCAGCAGCGCCTCGCGCACGGGCGTGCGGCTAACGCCGAGGCGGGCGGCGAGCTCGTTCTCGGAGAGGCGTTGGCCGGGCTCGAGCTCGGCGGCGACGATCGCATCGCGCAGCAGCGCATAGGCCCGGAGGCGCGCGCCGCCCTGGCTGCGGTCGCTGCGATCGATGGTGAGGAGAGCCTCGCTCATCAGTGCTTGCATACTAGTATACGAAGCAGTGTCCAGGGTGACCGCGGGCCGGCGCGAACGGTACCCGGCGCGCCCGCCGACCGCGGCTGTGAGAGGATCACCGCATGGCGCAGGAGAATGACGTGAACGTGGTGGGCGGCGAACTGCTGCCCTGCTCGACAAGCCCGCTCACCGGCTTCTATCGCACAGGCTTCTGCTCGACCGGCAGCGAGGACATCGGCAACCACACCGTGGCCGTCGTCGCGACCGAGGAGTTCCTGCGCTTCTCGCAGCTCTCCGGCAACGACCTCTCGACGCCGCGCCCCGAGTTCGCCTTCGAAGGCCTCAAGCCGGGCGACCGCTGGTGCGTCTGCGCCGACCGCTGGCTGGAGGCCTACGAGGCCGGGGCCGCGGCGCCCGTCGTGCTCGGTGCGACCCACCGGCGCGCGCTCGACGTGGTGCCGATCGAGGCGCTGTCGCAACACGCCTGGGTCGACGAGGGCTGATGGACGACCTCGCCGAGATCCGCAGGGAGACGCGGCTCGAGGCAACGCCGGCGTTCCTGGCGGTCGTGGTTGGACAGGTGGCACTCGCGCTCCAGAGCCGGCAGAGCGGCTGGCGCCTGTCGGGGCTGCCCTGGTGGCACTGGCTCGTGCCCGCCGGGCTGGAGCTCGTCCTGATCTTCTCGCTGCAGCACTCCGCCACCCACGACCGGCTGAACCGCATCCACAAGCGGCGCGCCGTCGCGCTGCTGCTGATCGCGGTGATCACCGCCGCCAACTCGGTGTCGCTCGGCGCGCTGATCATCTCGCTCGTTAACGGCAACGAGACGAGCGGCCCGGAGCTGCTGTTCAAGGGCATCGCGATCTGGGCGACCAACGTCGTCGCGTTCGGACTCCTGTTCTGGGAGCTCGACGGCGACGGGCCCTACGACCGGGTGAACGCTCCGATCAACGCGCGCGACTTCCAGTTCCCGCAGCAGGAGAACCCTGACCTCGCGCCTCCCGGCTGGCACCCGCGGCTGATCGACTACATCTACATCGCCTTCACGAACGCGATCGCGTTCAGCCCCACCGACGCGATGCCGCTGCGCGGCCGCACCAAGCTGCTGATGCTCATCGAGTCGGCCGCCTCGGCGCTGACGGTGCTGCTCGTCGCAGCCCGCGCCGTCAACATCCTGCACTGACCCCGCTCGCAGCGGGCGACCGCGCCGTCGTAGACTCGCGTTCCCCGCTCCCCCATTCCGCCCCGGAGGCCGCATGAGCACCACCCCCGCCACTGTCGTTCTCGTCCACGGCTCCTGGCACGGCCCCTGGGCCTGGGAGCAGGTGGTGCCGCTGCTCGAAGCCGAGGGCCTGCAGGTGCTAACGCCGCGGCTGCCCAGCATGGGCGCAACGCGCGAGGAGCGCGGCGACCTGCACGACGACGCAGCCGCCGTGCAGCAGGCGATCGCCGAGGCGACAGGCCCCGTGCTGCTGGTCGGGCACTCGTACGGTGGCGCCGTGATCACCGAGGCGGCCGCCGGCGACCCGCGGGTGCACCACCTCGTCTACCTGTGCTCGCTCGTGCCCGAGGAAGAGGAGTCGGTCTTCGACACGCTCGCCCTGGTGGACGAGGTGCTCGTCGGTCCGGGCAACGGCCTCGCCATCGATGACGCCGAGTTCTCGCACCGGCCCGAGCCCGGCAAGGAGGTCGCGATCCTCTACCACGACTGCGACCCGGCCGACGCGGCCGCCGCGATCGCGCGCCTGCTCCCGCAGAACGCCGTCTCGGGCACGCAGGAGCTGCGCGGCATCGCCTGGCGCGAGAAGCCGTCGACCTACGTCGTGTGCACCGACGACCACACCATCTCACCGTCGCTGCAGCGGCTGCTCGCGGCGCGCATGGGCGCCGCTGTCAGCGAGTGGCCCACCTCCCACTCCCCCATGCTCTCGCAGCCCGCGCTCGTCGCCGGCTTCCTGGCCGATCTGGCCCGCGCGTAGCGCCGCTTGCCCGAGACCGGCGCAGCGCTCTCCCCCGCTCGGGGGAGACGGCCCGCAAGAAGCGGTGACGTGCGACCGTTACAGCGCCGAGCCACGCTGCCGATTACCGCGTCACAGTGGCGCACACCGTTATCAAACCGGTCAGGCCGCGCACCTTCGCCCGCCACCGACCGAGCGTGCTCGAGCGGCTGTCGCTGCGCGTCAAGCTCGTCGGCATCGCGGCGCTCGGCATCCTCTTCGTGCTGGCCGTCGGCCTCGTCGCGCTGAGCGGCCTGCAGACGCTCGACGTGACGGGCAGCACGGCGGCACGCCTGGCGCGGGCGCAGCAGTTCCACGCCGAGGTGCTGCAGGAGCTCGCCGAGCTGCGCAGCACCGTGATCGCCGACCGCGAGACAGCACCGAGGTCGGCGTCCGCCGCTGCCGTCGAGACGCACATCACCGCGCTGCGCGGCCTGCTCGCCGATCTCGGCTCCGTTGATCTCAACAGCGCGCCGCTGGCCCGCTCGGTCTCGCTCTTCTCCCAGCGCGCCATCGCGATCACCGCAGCAGCGCGACGGAGCGAGGACGGTACGGCGCTGGCCGCAGCCGCAGTTGCCCGCGAGCTCGCCTCGATCCGCGAGGCATCAGCCAGGCTCCAGAGCGACCTCAACGCCGGCGTCGTGGCCACGGGTCACTCGGCCCAGGCGGCGCGCGCCACCGCGCGCGAGCGCATCATGCTGGCGGCTGGGCTCGCCAGCCTCGTGCTGCTCGCCGCCTCGCACCTGCTGTCGATGTCGATCATCCGCGTGCTGCGGCGCATCGGCGAAGCCGCAGCGGCAGTCGCGGGCGGCCACCTGTCGGCTCGGGCGCACGTCGCCTCACAGGACGAGATCGGCAGGGTCGGGCAGGCGTTCGACGACGTCGCCGAGAGCCTGACGACCCTTCTCACCCAGATGGAGAGCGACGCCAAGCGGGCCGACTTCGGTCGCCAGCTCGGCGAGGCGATGGAGATGGTGGACACGGAGGAAGACGTGCTGCGCGTCGTCGAGCGTGCCCTCGGCCAGATCGACCCCGGAGCCCCGATGGAGATGCTGCTCGCCGACTCCAGCCGGGCGCACCTCGGCCGGGCGGCCGTCAGCCCCAGCGGTGGCGCCCCCGGCTGCGGCGTCATCTCGCCCTACAGCTGCGCCGCGGTGCGCAAGGGCGTCACCACGACGTTCGAGACCAGCGACGCCTTGAACTCCTGCCACAAGCTGCGCGACCGGCCCGGCGAGCCACGCTCGGCGGTGTTCGTGCCGATCTCGTTCATGGGCCGCGCGCTCGGCGTGCTGCACGCCACCGGCCCGGCCGGCAGCCCACCGGCGGCCGAGGTGCGGCGCCAGCTGACGACGCTCTCGCGCCACACGGGGACGCGCCTCGGCACGGTGCGCGCGTTCACCAAGACCGAGCTCCAGGCCTCGACCGACAGCCTCACCGGCCTGCTCAACCGGCGCACGCTGGAGAACAAGGTGCGGGAGCTGACCCGCGACCGGGCTCGCTTCGCCCTGGCGATGATCGATCTCGACCGCTTCAAGCAGCTCAACGACACGTATGGCCACGAGGCCGGTGACCGCGCGCTGCGGCTCTTCTCGCAGGTGCTACGCGAGTCGGTGCGCGGCGAGGACATCGCCGGGCGGCTCGGGGGCGAGGAGTTCGTCGTCGTGCTCGCGGACTGCGACATCGCCGGTGCGCTGCCGGCGCTGGAGCGGATCCGCGAGCAGCTCGCAGCTGCTCTGGCGAGCGCCGCAGGGCCCACGTTCACGGTGAGCTTCGGCGTCACCGACTCGACCGCCGGTGCCGAGCTCGAGGAGCTGCTGCGCATCGCCGATGCAGGCCTGCTGCGCGCCAAGGACGAGGGTCGCGACCGGATCGTGGTCGGCACCCCGGCCGACGCCGCTGCCCTGGTCGCGCGCGCCGCCTAGCGGGTCGTGTCGACGGGAGCGGCGCGCAGGAGCACCAGGCGGAGCGTCTCGCCGACGACCTGCGGGTCGGCCGGCGCCGGGATCACTGCATCGGCCCCGAAGGCCATGACGCTCTGGCGCAGCTTCGCGCTGTTCGTGACGACGACGATCCTGATGTCCGGGAAGATCCGGTGGATGTTGCGCACCAGGCCGTAGCGGTTCTGCTGGCTCACCGGCTGGGTCGTGAGGTCGATCACGACGGCGTTGATCCTCGTCTCGGGGTTGCCGAGGGTTGCAATCACGTCGAGGTGCGTCGTGTAGAAGCCGACCGAGTAGGCCTTCCTGAGCGTGGCGCTGAGCACGCGGCGGTTGTCCGGGCCGTTGACGAGCGCGATCACCGGACGCTTGACCTGGGTAGGCGGCGCGCTGAGGAAGACGATCGGCTTGGTCAGGGTGCGCGTGACCTTGCCGCTGAGCAGCCGGATCTCCAGCGAGACCTCACCGATGAGCTTCGTCGTCTTCGGCAGCGGCAGGCGCCACACGAAGGTGCCGCCCCTGGCGATGGTGATCTTCGACCAGCGCGTGATCTGCTCGCCGTTCTTGTAGAGACCCGCCGTCATCGTCGCCGCGCGCGTGGTCTGGAGGTAGAAGGAGAAGGTGCGACGGCCGTTGAGGTAGAGCTGCGGCGCGGCGACGACGCGGGTCACGACCGGTGCCTTGGCGCCCGTTACGAGCACGCCGAAGAACGTGAGGTGGCGCGACAGGATGTGCACGGTGTTGCCCGCGTCGCGGTACCAGCCATCGGGCTGGCCCACGGGCAGGATCGGGGGATCGCTGGGGCGATCCGGCGAGCGGAGCAGCAGCGGCACCTCCGTCCAGGTCGAGCCGTCGCGTGAGTAGGACGGCACCGAGCCGAGCGGGGCGTCCGGGAACTGGATGTCGATCGGCTCGGCGAACGAGGTGATCGGGGCGCCGTTCGACTCCTGCGTCGCCGTGATCTCGACAGCCGACGAGCCAAGCCCGAAGAGCGCGGTCGCCGAGGGCGTGGGAGCGCCCGGGGAGCCGCTGCCCGTCGTTCCGCCACCGGGCGTGCTGCTGTCGCTGCCTGCAGCGACGATGAGCGGCTTCATCGTGACGACGGTGCGCTCGGCGAAGGTCGAGATCGGCCAGGAGACCGCCGTCGCGCCGTCGGAGGACGACATGGCCCCGCCCTTCCCGGGGTCTGCGACCTTCGCCGTCGCAGGCGCGGCAACCGCAGGCGGCAGCGTTGCGCCGCCGACGACGACCGGCGGCGTGTAGAGGGTGAAGTGCGTGACGAACGACGCGCTGGCAGCGCCATCGCCGACGTCCGTGCGCACCTCGTAGAGGCCGTCGCCCGACGACGCGAACGGGCGGCTGATCGAGGCTCCCGTGACGCCACCGACCAGCGTCACCGTCGTGCCGTTCGGCCGGACGATCTCGATGTCGCCCCAGGTGACGGACTTCGAGGCGGCAAGGTAGATCGCCGAGACTGCCGTCACGGTGATGCCGTCGTTCGGGGACGAGGCGACGAGGGTCGGCGGCGCCGACGCGGAGATGGTGACGACCGGGCTGCCCGCGGTGGTGTTGGCGGCGAAGGCGCCGAGCACCGAGAGCGCAACGTTGCCGAGCGTGTCGCGCAGCGCGCCGCCATCCGGGCGGGCGTAGTTGACGATGACAACCTCGCCGCCGGCGACCGACTGCGGCAGCGTCAGGGTGACTGTCGCGCCGGAGACGTTGACGGCCGTCGGGATGAGCGAGCCGCGCAGCGAGCCGGTGACGCGGAACGAGGAGACGGGCGGGAGCTGCGACGGGTCGAGCGCACGGCAGAAGACGAGGCTCGCCGTGGCACCGCTGACGTAGGCCGACGTGAAGAAGAAGCTCGAGCCGCTGCCGCAGGCGTCACCGCCGGCCGGCGCAGTGCCGCCGGTCCCGCCGGTCGTGCCGGTGCTGCCCACCGTCGTGTTGGTCGCGGTCAGCGAGAAGGTGCCGGTCTGGTTGCCTGTGGAGTCGCGGAGGCCGTCGCTGCCGGGGCGCGTGTAGCTGACCGTGACGGTCTCGCCGGCCGAGACGCCGACCGCCAGGTTGAGCGTGACGCCGGAGCCCGAGACCGAGACCGAGTTGACGGAGCGGCCGCCCGAGATCGAGCCGGTGACGCTGAAGCTGCCGGCGCCCGGCGTGCTCGCCGCGAGGCCCTCGTCGAAGGAGATCGTGACCGTCGCACCGCTGACGCCAGCCGAGGTCGCGGACGGCGCCGTCGAGTCGGTCGGCGCGGGCGGCGTGACCGGCGTAACCGGTGTGACGACAATCGGAGCAGGCGTGCTGTTGGTGACGGCGGCCGAGACGATCGGAGCGGCCTGGTTGCCGGCAAGGTCGCGCAGCGGGTTCGAGCCGGGGATCGCGTAGCTCAGCGAGACGGCGTCGCTGCTGGTCACGGCCGGCGAGACGGTGAGCGTGACGGTGCTGCCCGAGATGGCGATGCTGCTGACCGAGCGGCCCGACACCGTGAAGGCCGTACCGGCCGGGACGGGCGAGGCGATCAGTGACTCGGAGAACGTCAGGGTGAGGCTGCTCGCATTCACCTGCGTCGAGGCGAGCGTCGGGGCGGTCAGGTCGGGCGACTGGCCGCTGAAGCCGGCAGCGTTGTTGCCGGAGACGTCCTTGATCGGCGCGGCGCCCGGCGTGTAGCCGACGACGACCGCGTCGCCCGTGGCGACCGCCGAGGGCAGCGTCAGCGTGACGACCTGACCGCTGATCGCGACCGACGACGGCGTGACCCCAACCGCGTTGACGGTGACGCTGAAGTCACCGGCGACAGGCACGGAGCCGGTGCCGAGCGCCTCGCTGAAGTTGAGCGCGATGCTGCTACCCGACGCCGAGACCGACGCGAGCGACGGCGCGGTGGCGTCCACCGTGAAGGTGCGCGTCGCCGAGGTGGACGACGTGGCGCCGGTGTTGTCGAGCGCCTGGGCGCGCCAGTAGGCGACGCCGTCGGCGAGTGCCGGCGCGACCGCCGCCGAGCCGTTCGCGCCGTTCGCGATGCCCGAGCTCGAGTCGATCGTGCGCAGGACGCTGGTGCAGCTCGCGTCGGCGCAGACCTGGAAGGTGATGCGCCCGGTGTTGAGCGAGTCCGGATCGCTGAACGTCGCGGTCAGGCTCGGGGTCGCCGTGGTCACCGTGGCGGCGTCCGCGGGCGTCACGAGCACGGGCGTGGCCGGCGCCTGCGAGGCGGTCGCGTTCGTCACCGAGCTCGAGGCGAGCGTCTGCGTTGCCGCCAGGTTGCCGACGGCGTCGGCGAGGCGGCTGGCCAGCGGCTGCGTGTAGGTAACGGCCACGGTGTCGCCGTTCTTGACCGCGGTGCCCAGCGTCAGGGTCACGGTGCTGCCCGCGAGCGAGACGGCGCTCGGCGCGATGGCGGCGGCGCCGTTCACGGAGACGCCGAAGGCGGCCGGGGCCGGGGTTGTCGCGCCCAGCGTCTCGCCGTAGGTGACCGCCAGCGTCGTGCCGTTGATGGTCGCCGAGGTCATCGCCGGGCCGGTGGTGTCGACCAGGAACGAGCGGATCGTCGAGCTATAGCTCGACGCCTGTGCCGCAGAGTCGGTGGCCTTCGCACGCCAGTAGTAGGTCATCCCGGTTGTGAGCGTCAGGCCGGAGACGGCCGCCGAGCCGTTGGCACCATTCGCCACCGCGCTCGAGATCGAGTTGAAGGTGCCGAGCGAGATCGAGCACGTGTTGGTCGAGCAGACCTCGAAGGTGATGCTGCCCGTGTCGTTCGTGTCGGGATCGCTGAAGGTCGCCGCCAGCGTGGGCGTGGTCGTCGCGACCGTGGTGCCGTCGGCAGGGCTGGCAAGCGCGGGCTGCGAGGGGGTCTGGCTCGAGGTGTTGACCGTCACCGCCTGGGCCGAGGTGCTCGGCGCGAGGTTGCCGGCAGCGGCGCCAGCGATCGTCACAGCGGTGTCGCGCAGCGGCGCGCTGCCCGGTGCGGTGTAGGTGACGTTCACGACGTCGCGGTAGAGGACGCTCGAGCCGAGCGTCAGCGTCACCGTGGAGCCGCTGACGGCGACGTTCGTGACCGACAGAGTGGCCCCGCCGTCGGTGACGGTGAACGCCGAGGTTGCCGGCACGTTGCCGGTGTCGAGCGACTCGCCAAAGGTCAGCGTCAGCGTGGTGCCGGTGGCGGCGCGCGCGGTGACCGTCGGGGCGGTCGTGTCGACGATGAAGCTGCGGATCGCCGAGGCGCTCGACGAGGTCAGCGAGCTCGGGGCCGCGTCGGTCGCAGTCGCCCGCCAGTAGTAGGTGGTATCGCTGACAAGGCCGGCCGGGGTGTTCGCCGAGCCGGTGGCGTTGTTGGCAAGCGTCGTCGAGGACGAGTCGAAGGTGCTCACCACGACCGAGCAGTCGTTGGTCGAGCAGACCTGGAAGGTGACCTTGCCGGTGTCGTTCGGATCCGGATCGCTGAAGGTCGCGGAGAGCTGCGGCGTCGCCGTGTTCAGGCGCAGCCCGTCGGCCGGGCCGGAGAGCGTCGGCGCGGACGGGGCGATGCTCGCGGTGTTGTTGGTGACCGAGGCGGCCGTGAAGGAAGCGACGGTGTTCCCCGCGGCAGTGCCGCTTGAGTCGGTCGCGACGTCGCGCAGCTTGCCGGAGCCGGGCTGCGTGTACGCGATGGTGACGGTGTCGCGGTAGTGGACGGCCGTGGTCAGCGTCAGGGTGGCGGCGCTGCCGGAGACCGACACGACGGTGACGGCGTCGTCGGCACCATTGACCGTCACCGTGAAGGCCGAGGGAGCAGGCGTGGAGCCGGTATCGAGCCCCTCGTCGAGCGTGACGACGAGCGCAGAGCCGTCGACGGTGCGCGTCGAGACGGTCGGTGCCGTGGTGTCGACCGTGAAGGAGCGGATAGTGGCGCCGAAGGCCGAGGCGGCGCTCGACGAGTCGGTGCTCCTGGCACGCCAGTAGTAGGTGCTGCCGGCTGCAAGTCCGAGGCCGCCGGGCACCGCGGCCGAGAGCGTCTGCGGGTTCGTGCTGCCGGCGCTCGTGGTGACCGTGCCGAGCGACGTTGCACAGAGGGCATCGCTGCACACCTGGAAGGTGACGGTGCCGGTGTCGTTCGTGTCCGGGTCGCTGAAGGTGGCGCTCAGCGTCGGCGTTGCGGTGTTGAGCACCGCCGCGGTGGTCGGGCCGGTGAGGGTCGGCACGGACGGCGTCTGGCTCGCGGTGTTCACCGTGACGGTCTGCGCAGCGAAGGTTGCAGTCTGGTTGCCTGCGGCGACACCGGCCTCGGTTGTAGCGAGGTCGCGGATCGTGCCGGTGGCGGGCTTCGTGTAGGCGACGGTGACGGTGTCGGCGTAGAGGACGCCGCTGGCGAGCGTCAGCGTGACGGCCGAGCCGGAGACCGCGACGCCGGAGACGCCGCGGGTCACGGTGTTGACCTTGACGGCGAAGTCGCCGGTTGCCGGCACCGAGGTCGCGTCGAGCGGCTCGCCGAAGGTGAGCGTCAGCGAGCTGCCGCTCACCGCAAGGGCCGTGGTGGCCGGCGCGGTGGTATCGACGATCAGCGAGCGGGTGATCGAGAGCGGCGAATCCTGGCTGGTGTTGTCGGTGGCCTTGGCGCGCCAGTAGTAGGTGGTGCCGCTCGCCAGGTGCAGGCCCGACGGGACGGCGCCGACGCCGTTCGCGTTGTTGGCGATCGTCGTCGAGGACGAGGTGAAGGTGCCGATGGAGCTGACGCAGCTGGCGTCGGCGCACACCTCGAAAGTGATCGTGCCCGTGTTGTTGGTGTCGGCATCGCTGAACTGCGCGCTGAGCGTCGGCGTCAGCGAGTTGACGCGCCTGGCATCGGCCGGCTGGATCAGGATCGGCACGTTCGGGGCCGAGGAGCCGGTGACGTTAGTGGCGGTCTGCGCGCTGAAGGCGGCGGCAAGGTTGCCTGCGGCCGTGCCAGCGACCGTCGTGGCGGCGTCGCGCACCTTGTTGCTCACCGGCTGCGCGTAGGCGACGGTGACGTCGTCGCCGTTGAGCACGGGCGCGGCGAGCGTGAGCACGACGCCGGTGCCGCTGATCGCCACGATCGACGGGCTGACGGCGGCTGCGCCGTTGACGGAGACCGAGAAGGCAGTCGTGGCCGGCGTCGCGCCGCCGTCGAGCGTCTCGTCGTAGGTGATCGTCAGCGTCGAGCCGTTGACGGTGCGCGTCGAGACGGTCGGCGCCGTGGTGTCGACCACGAAGAGGCGCGTGGCGGAGTAGGCCGAGGTCGCGCCGGTGTTGTCCTCGGCGCGGGCACGCCAGTAGTAGCTGCCGTCGCTGAGCGCGCTGCTCACGGAGGCGGTGCCATTCGTGCCGTTGACCACGGTGTACGACGCCGCGACGGACGAGCTGTAGGTGGCGATCGGGTCGCCCGGGTCGGTGCAGCTGGCGGCGGCGCAGACCTGGATCGTGATGCGGCCCGTGTTGCCGGCGTCGGTGTCGTTGAAGAGGGCGCTCAGCGTGGGCGTGCTCGTGCTGATGCGTGCCGCGTTGGCGGGCGTCCCGAGCGTCGGCACATCCGGCGTGATGCTGGTCACGGCGCCGGAACCGGTCACCGTCGTGCCCGTGAAGGCTGCGAGCTGATTGCCGGCGATGTCGCGCAGCGGCGTGCCACCGATCGAGTAGTCGAGCGTGACGGCGTCGCCGTTGTGGACGGCACCCGACGAGAAGGTGAGCAAGAGGTGGGTCGAGTCGTCGAAGCTGACGCTGCTCGGCAGCACCGCAGAGCCGCCATTGACATGGAGGCCGAACGAGAGCGTCGAGGCGACGAAGCCGGTGTTCAGCGGCTCGCCGAAGGTGAGCGTGACGGTGGTGCCGGTCGCGGCGACGACGGCGTCCGTGATCGCCGGGGCAGCGGTGTCGATGACGATCGCCCTGTTCGCGCCCAGCGAGCCGGCAGCGCCAGGGGCGGGCAGCGTCAGCACGCCGGCATTGCCGGCGGCGTCCTTGATCGTGCCGCCGTGCAGCGCGAGCGAGGTCGTCGCGACGTAGTCGAGGTCGCTGGTCGTGTCGCCTGCCTGCACGGTGTAGGCGAAGGTCAGCGTGCTCGAGCCCGAGCCAGAGGTGTAGTCGACGACCGCGTCGGTCGCGCCGGTCGCGAGCGTCAGCTGCGGCGTGCCGGTGACCACGACGATGTCGTCGAAGGTGATGGTGACGTTGACGATGGCAGCGGCCTTGTAGGAGCCGTTGGCGGTCGAGGCCGTGACGTTGGTGACGGCCGGGGCGGTCGTGTCGATCACGAGGTCGGCGGCCGCGCCGAGCGAGCCTGCGGCACCCGGCGTCGCGAGCGTCAGCACCGCGGCGTTGGTGGCAGAGTCCTTGATCGTGCCGCCGTTCAGGGCGAGGGCGCCGGTGCCCGTGTAGTCGAGATCGCTCGCCGTGTCGCCCGCCAGGACGGTGTAGCGGAACGTCAGCGCGAGGCTGCCCGAGCCGGAGAGGTAGTCGGCCGTCCGGTCGGGGTCACCGGTCTCGAGGGCGAGCTGCGGCGTGCCGGTCACGGTGACGGCCTCGCTGAAGGTGACGGTCAGGTCGATCGTCGCGGCGGTTGCGTAGGAGCCGTTGAGCGTCGCTGAGGTGACGCTGCTAACCGTCGGGGCCATGGTGTCGATGACGATCGCCTTCGCGTTCGCGAGCGCGCCCGGGCTTGCTGACCCGGTCGCCAGCGTCCGCACGGCCGCGTTGCCGGCAGCGTCCTTGATCGTGCCGCCGCCGAGCGCGAGCGCGGTCGAGCTCTGAGCGTCGAGGTCGGCGCTCGTGTCGCCGGCACCCACCGTGTACGTGAACGTCAGCGTCGAGGTGCCGCTGCCCGAGCTGTAGTTGACGACCGCATCGGTCGAGCCGGTCTCGAGCGTCAGGGTCGGCGTGCCGGTGACCGTGACGGCCTCGGAGAAGTTCACCTGGATCGGCACGACCTGGCCGAGCTTGTACGAGCCATCCGCCAGCGACGAGGTGACGCCCGTGACGGTCGGCGCCGTCGTGTCGTAGACGAAGCTCGACGTCGCAGCAGTCGAGTTAGTGTTGCCGGCGGCGTCGATCGTCTGGATGACGATGTTGTAGGTGTGCCCGGTGACCACAGGCATGTTCGCGGTGGTGGCTGTCCAACTCGTGGTGCCCGTCGCGGTGAGGAAGGTCTGCGAAGCCTGGTTGAACGCGGCACCCGACGAGAGCTGGTCGAGGTAGTTCCCCGAGCCGTCCTGCACCGAGACCTTCACGGTCGCCACACCCGAGGTCGCATCCGCCGCCGTACCGGCCAGGCTCGCGGGCAGGCCGGCCACGTTGTAGTTGGTCAACGCCGACGGCGGCGTCGTGATCGTCGCCGTCGCGTTCGTCGTGTCGATCACCAGGCTCTTCGCATTCGCAAGCGCGCCCGTCGTGGCCGCGCCGGTCGCGAGCGTTCTGACCGCGGCGCTGCCGGCAGCGTCGTTGATCGTGCCGCCGTTCAGCGAGAGAGCGGTCGAGCTCTGCACGTCGAGATCGGCACTCGTATCGCCCGCGCCGACCGTGTAGTCGAACGTCAACGTCGAGGTGCCGCTACCCGAGCTGTAGTTGACGACCGCGTCGGTCGTTCCCGTCTCGAGCGTCAGGGTCGGCGTG
>CANNRA010000001.1 GCA_947507735.1 Actinomycetota bacterium | reverse complement strand
CTCCCCCAGCGTCCCCTGCTACTTGCGCGGCCCGCCCTGGGGCAGCCACGGGTAGTTCTGCTCGTAGATCCGGGCGAAGCGCAGCACCTCGGCGTCCGCGAACGTCGGGCCCGTCACCAGCACGCCGACCGGCAGGCCATTCGCCTCGGCGGCAGGCATCGAGAGCGACGGGTGACCGCTGGCATTGATCGGCGCCGTGTTGGAGAGCATCCCCCAGCCACGCAGCACCTTCTCGCTGATCGGCGCGTCGGGGTTGCTGACGTGCGCGTAGTGCGTCGCCGTCGGCATGACGATGAAGTCGCACTCCTCGAAGGCGGCGTCGTACTGGGCCCGGTGGCCGGGCGCCAGGTTCATCGCCTTCGCGTAGTGGGCGCCGAAGTCGTGCTCCTTGAGGTACTCGCCGAGCATCGAGATCAGCTTCAGCGTCGGCGGCAGGTGGTCGCCGTGCGCCTTCAGGCCCTTGCCGATGGCGATTGCGAGCTCCGGCGACTGGCGGGCGCCACGGGCGTGGTAGTAGACGCCGTTGTCGCGCAGCAGCTGCGTGTTGCCCATCATCAGCGCCATGAACATCATCGCCGACCCGGTGAGGTGCGACGGGACGGAGACCTCCTTGACGGTGGCGCCGAGCGCCTTCATCCGCTCGACGGCCTCCAGCACCGCGTCGTAGGTCTCGCGCGTGCCTTCCGGCTGGTTCGGGAGGTCGATGAACGAGAAGCCCTCCTTGAGCAGGCCGATCGTGATGCCGTCCATCCGCTTGGGCGCGGAGGCGACAGCGTCCATGAAGCGGAGCTTCGGCACGACGTCCTGGCGGAAGTCGTCGGGGTGCTTGCCGGAGATCACGTCCATGGTCAGCGCCATGTCCTCGACGTTGAGCGTCATCGGGCCGGCGTGGTCGTAGTTCCCGTCCATGGCACCGATGCCGACGTACGGGATGAGGCTGTGGGTCGGCTTGAGGCCGAGCACGCCGCACCAGGCAGCCGGGAGCCGGATGGAGCCGCCCTGGTCGGTGCCGATCGTGATGTCGATGCCGTCGTAGAAGAGCGCGGCGCCGGAGCCGCCGGAGGAGCCGGACGCGGTGCGCGTCGTGTCCCACGGGTTGAGGATCGGGCCGAACCAGCTCGTCTCGCCGCCGCCCGACCAGGCCCAGCTCTCGAGGTTGAGCTTGGCGACGAGCTCGGCGCCGGCGTTGAGCAGGCGCTCGGTGACGATCGAGTCGGCCTCCGAGACGTACGGCTGGATGACGTTGGAGCCAAAGGTCATCGGGATGCCGGCGATGGCGACGTTGTCCTTGATCCCGAAGCGCTTGCCCGCGAGCTTGCCGCCCGAGCGCGCCTTGACGTTGCACCAGCGGATGACGGCGTTGTAGGGATCCTCGCCGGCGGTCGGGACACGGCCCGGGTCGCGCTTCGCGTCAACGCGCGGCGGCGGCGGTGAGGGCTGCCCGTCGAGCTGATCGACGCTGTCGAACATCGCCTCGGTCATGGCGAAGTACTCGTCGACCTCGCTGTCGGCGAGATTCCAGTTCGCGAGCTTCGCGTAGGTCGCGAGCTCCTCCTTGCGCAGTCTGCGCACGCCCATGCACGTCTCCTCGAGTCGGGTGAAGCGATTCTCTCGCAGCGGTGGCGCGAGTTCCAGTCGGATCGGCGAGCTGCCGCCGCCCTGCGGGGCTGCGGCGCCTAGAGGCGCACGAGGAAGCGGCCGCGGGCGCCGCCGGCGAGGATCGTGTCGAGCCCGCCCTGCACCTCGTCCAGCGAGAGCTCGGCGCCGACGAGCGCGTCGAGGTCAGCCGGGCGGTACGCGCCGCCGAGCAGCGTCCAGACCGCCGCACGGGTCGCCATCGGGCAGAGCACCGAGTCGATGCCGAGCAGCGAGACGCCGCGCAGGATGAAGGGCAGCACCGTCGTCTTGAGGCTGGTGCCGCCGGTGAGGCCCGAGGCCGCAACGGCGCCGAGGTACTTCGTGGCGGCGAGTGCGCCGGCCAGGGTCGTGCCACCCACCGAGTCGACGGCAGCAGCCCAGACCTGCTTGGACAGCGGCTTCTCGGCGTGCGCCTCGATGTCGGCACGGCCGACGATCTCCGTCGCGCCCAGCGAGCGCAGCCAGTCGGCGGCGTCGGGCTTGCCGGTCGCCGCATGCACCTCGAAGCCGCGCCTGGCGAGGATCGCGACGGCGGCCGAGCCGACGCCGCCCGTGGCGCCCGTGACGAGCACCGGGCCGGCGGCCGGCGTGATGCCGTGGCGCTCGAGCGCGTGCACCGACAGGCCGGCCGTCATGCCAGCCGTGCCGAGGATCATCGCCTCGCGCGGGCTGAGGGCGGGGCCGTCCGCGCCGCCCAGCGGCACGATCCAGTCGGCCGGGATGCGCGCCAGCTCGGCGAGGCCGCCGTTATGAGCGACACCGATGTCATAGCCGTGCGCGAGCACCTGCTGGCCCGGCGTGAAGCGCGGGTCGTCCGACTCGAGCACGGTGCCGGCCAGGTCGATGCCGAGCGTCATCGGCGACTTCCTCGCCACCTTGCCGTCGGCCTGCGAGGCGAGGCCGTCCTTGAAGTTGAGGCTCGACCACGCGACGCGCACGAGCACGCCGTCACCGGCGAGGTCGGCGCTGGAGAGCGTGCGGACGGCGGGAGCGAGGCCCGCCTCGTGCTCGACGACGAAGGCGCGGTACGCGCTGGGAAGCTCGGTCATGGCCCTAGGGTCGCAGATGCGCGCCGTCAGCGGGGCGCGCACCAGCCCACCAGGTCGGAGCGGCGCAGCGGCTGATCCATCCAGCTCGTGTCGGGCTCCGGCAGGGCGAGACACTGCTCGACGGTGAGCCAGCCACCCGCCAGCGAGAGGCTCTGCGGGGCGCCCTTGCTGCTGCGCCAGCGCAACGTGCCGCCCTCGGCGGCAACGGCGAGATCGAGCGTGCGCGCGGCATCGGCGGCGCAGTAGTCGAGCACCTCCTGGTGGCGACCCTCACGCCAGAGGGTGACCGCTTCCAGGCCGTCGCCGGTCTTCCCGGCGAGGCCCATGCCTTCCAGGGCAACGGCCAGCTTGATCGGCCAGCCCTTCGTTGCGAGCACCTGGAACATCATGTCCACGCTCGAGAGCGCCAGGCGCGCGCACGCCTCATGCAGGCCGCTGGCCCGGGCGAGCACCGGCAGGTCGAAGCCGGCGCCGTTCCAGGTGACGAGGCGGTCACCGCCGGCGACGAGCGACTCCAGCCGCTCGACCACATGCTGGGCGCCCTGCTGCGTCATCAGCCCGGCGGCGTCGTAGAACTCCGGCTCTGCCGCGGGCAGGAAGAACGCCTCGGCGACGCCGCCGGCCAGCGCGATCGCCGCGCAGGAGATCGGCGGCAGCTCGCCGCTCGCGCGGTCGAGCGCAAGCTCGGTGGTTTCGAGATCGAAAGCGAAGAACGACACGGGACGCTGCAGCCCCGGGGCCTGGCTAGGCCGCTGCGCCGGCGGGCTGCTCGGCCGCGGCGGTCGCGTCCGTGTAGGCCCGGAAGTCCTGCGTCTCGCCGCCGCGCGCCAGCACGAAGCGATGCTCGAGCACGGGCAGCTTGTGCCCGGTCTGGTCGAGATGCGGCTGCGCGAGCGCGCGCGCCTGGGCGAGCGCGTCGTGCTCGATCTTCTTCACCTCGTCGAAGGCCGTGGTGTTCGAGACGGCGCAGCCGCAGCGCACAAGCTCCGTTGAGTAGCCGCACGGGCAGCAGGCCTTGATCGCGTGGTAGATCTCGTAGCTGCTCACGGCTCCTCCTCGGTTCGTTCGCTCGGTAGCGCCGGCGAGCAGGCCGGCCCCTCGATCCTACTAGAGGGTTGCGGCGGCGGACTTGGCATCCGTCGCGGCGCCTGGCTCCGAGTCGCGCACGGCAAGCAGGGCGACCAGGCCGCCGGCGAACGAGAAGCCGGCCAGCACCCAGAAGGCGTAGTGGTAGCCGCCCGTGGCAGCCTCGGCGAGGGACTTGCCGTCGGCCTGCAGCGACTTGAGCCGGCTCGTGGCAACGCTGGCTGCGATCGCGACGCCGAGGGCACCGCCGATCTGCTGGTTCGTGTTGAACAGGCCCGAGGCGAGACCAGCCTCCTCCTCCTTGACCCCGGAGAGCGCTGCGATCGACACCGGGATGAACGAGAACGCCATGCCGGCGGCGTACACCAGATAGCCGGGCAGCAGGTCGCCGGCAAAGTGGCCGTGCACCGGCACCTGCGTGTAGAGCACGGTGCCGATGCCCATCAGCGCAAGGCCGACGGCCATCGGCTTGCGCGGCCCGATCCGGGTGACGATCGCCTGCGAGAGGCCCGACCAGAGCACGACGGTGCCGGCGGTCGCGAGGAACGTGATGCCCGTCTTGAGGGCCGACCAGCCGAGCACCTGCTGCACGTAGAGCGTGAGGATGAAGAAGGTCGAGAAGACGCTGGCGCCGAGCAGCAGGCTGACGACGTTGGCCGCGGCGACGGTGCGCACCTTGAGGATCGAGAGCGGCATGATCGGCTCCTTCACCCGGTTCTCGATGAAGAGGAACGCGGCACCCAGGAAGACGGCGACTAGCAGCAGGGCGATCGTCTGGACGTCGCTCCAGCCCACATCCGGCGCCTTGGCGATGGCGTAGACGAGCGAGACGAGGCTGCCGGTGGAGGTGAGGGCGCCGAGCGGGTCGAAGGCGCGCTCGCGGTTCTCCAGCTTGCTCTCGCGCACGAAGCCGAGGCAGGCGAAGAGCACGAGGGCGCCGACCGGCACGTTGACGAAGAAGATCCACTCCCAGCCGAGCCACTTGGTGATGATCCCGCCGAGCAGCACGCCGACCGCGGCGCCGGAGCCGCCGAGCGCACCCCAGATGCCGAGCGCCTTGTTGCGATCCTTGCCCTCGGCAAAGACGGTGGTGACGATCGAGAGGGCCGCCGGCGAGATGATCGCTGCGCCAAGCCCCTGCACGGCGCGCGCCCCGACCAGCAGGCCGAGGTTGTCGGAGAGCCCGCAGACGAGCGAAGCGGCCGTGAAGAGGACGAGACCGACGAGGAAGACCTTGCGGCGGCCGAGCAGGTCGGCGGCGCGGCCGCCCAGCAGCAGGAGGCCGCCGAACGTCAGCGAGTAGGCGGTGAGCACCCACTGCAGGCTCGAGTCGGACGCGTTGAGGCTGCGGCCCATCGAGGGCAGCGCCACGTTGACGATCGCAACGTCGAGGATGGTCATGAAGAAGGCCGCGCCGACAATGGCGAGCACCAGCCAGCGGCGTGCGTCGTTCGTTCCCGGCATCGTCGTCCCCTTCACTCGCCATCCCCCACGGATGGAATCGTTGCAGAGGCTACACATCCGAGCGCGCGCTCTGTCGGCTGGCGGCAAGGTGGCGGCCGTGTGCGACAGTTCTCCACCCGATGAGCGCCGTCTCGACACCCCCCACCCGCCTGACCGTCAAGGTCGGCCTGGCCTGGAACCCCTTCGACCGGGACGCCGTGCCGGGACCCCGCTTCTGGCAGGCCGTCGAGCTGATGGAGGAGCTGCGCTACGACTCGCTGTGGCTCTCCGACACGGCGACCCGGCCTGGCCCGGCGCCGCTGCCGGTGCTCGCCGCCGTCGCCGCACGCACGGAGCACCTGAAGCTCGGCACGAGCGTGCTGGTTGCCCCGCCGCGGCAGGCGGCGCTGCTCGCGAAGGAGTTCGCCACCCTCGATGCGCTCTCGGGCGGCCGTTTCCTGCGCGCGTTCGGACTCGGGCTCGACATCCCGGCGGAGCTCGCCGCGCTCGGCATCCCGCGTGAGGAGCGCGCCGCGCGGATGGAGGAGACGATGGAGGTGCTGCGCCTGCTGTGGCCGGGCGAGCCGGTGCACTTCCAGGGCCGCTTCCTGACGCTGGCGGGGATGCAGCTGACGCCCCGACCGCTGCGGCGCAAGCTCGAAATCTGGCTGGGCGGAGCGAGCGCGCCTGCCCTGCGAAGGGTCGGGCGCTGCGGCGACGGCTGGCTCGCGTCGTTCATCTCGCCGGCGGGCTTCGCGGCCGGGGTCACCGCCATCCGCGCTGCTGCCACGGCTGCCGAGCGCACGATCGACGATGACCACTACGGCACCTTCATCTTCGCCGCCGACACGCCCGACGACATCCCGCAGTTCAAGGCGCTCGGCGCAGCGATCACCGACTCGTTGCGCGACGAGGATCACATCGCCGTCGGCGTCGCTGCGCTACGGCCGCTGCTGCAGCAGTTCCGTGACGGCGGCTGCACCAAGTTCGTGGTCGTCCCGCTCGCACGCGAGGGCCGCCTGCTGCCGTTCCTGCGCGAGCTGAAAGTTGGCTGCGTGGACGAGTTCGAGGCGACGGCCTAGCCGTATGAGCGCGCTGGCGCCCGCTCGGGCCGAACAGGCAGGCGTTTGGCCACGCAACCCTGCGTATCCTCGTGCGATGACCGCCATCCGCAGCGTCGCCACCCCCCGCCCTCCGTCTACGTGCTCGAGGGCGAGCTGGCGACGACGGCAGGGCCGACCGGCTGCGTCGCGCTGCGCTGGCGCGACCGGAGCTAGGAGCACCCATGCTGCTTGGTAGAAACATCATCCGCAAGGAAGCAACGGGCGACTCCTTCTCGGCGGGCGTCTACGGGTCGATCATCGCGACGGCGCTCGTCGGCGCCCTGCACGAGGAGCACGCCTCCCCGGGCAAGGTCGCGCTCTCGCTCGTCAGCTCGATGGCCGTGTTCTTCCTCGCTCACACCTGGTCGGAGATCACCGGCGAGCGCATCTACCTGGGCACGCGCTTCAGCTGGCGGCATGCCTGGGAGATCGCCCTCTCGGAGTGGCCGCTCGTCGAGGCCACCTTCGGACCGCTCGTGCCGCTAATCGTCGGAGCCGCCGGTGGCGCGTCCGAGCGAACGGCCTCGACGATCGCGCTCGCGGTGTGCGTCCTCCAGTGCCTCGGCTGGGGACTCGCGGTGGGTGCGCGCGCCTACGACCGCTGGTGGCAGATCGCCCTCTCGGCCGCGACGACCTCCGGGCTGGCCCTGGCGGTCGTCGGGCTCGAGGTCCTCGTCCTGCACTGACGGCGGCGCTGCGGCGGCTCCCCTTCCGGGCGCGCCACCGCCGGACTACGCTCTGGCCCATGTCCGACTGGCGCTCACTGATTCCCGCGGCCGACTGGCAGGCCTACGAGGCAGCCGGGTTCGCCCGGCCGACCGGCCTTGGCAGCCGCCCGGCCCTGCTCGTGATCGACGTGCAGTACCGCACCGTCGGCGACGAGCCGCTGCCGCTGCTGGAGTCGATCGAGCGCTGGTACCGCACGAGCTGCGGCCAGGCCGGCTGGGACGCGGTGGCCGGCATCGAGCGGCTGATCGCGGCGGCGCGCGCTGCCGGGGCGCCCGTCATCTACCCCTACGTGGCGCCGAAGGCGAAGATCGACGGCGGCCGTACCGGCGAGAAGATCCCGTCGCTGATGGATGTCCCCGAGCGCGGCTACGAGTTCGTGGCCGAGACGGCACCGCTGCCTGGCGACCTGCTGATCCCCAAGCGCCACCCGAGCGCCTTCTTCGGCACGGCGCTGACGAGCTATCTGATCGACATGGGCGTCGACTCGCTGCTCGTCACCGGCTGCACGACGAGCGGCTGCGTGCGCGCGAGCGCGATGGACGCGTTCGCCTACAACTTCCGCGTCGCGGTGATCGAGGACTGCGTGTACGACCGCTCGGAGATAGCACACGCTGTGAACCTCTTCGACCTGCAGGCCAAGTACGGTGACGTGATAGCACTCGACGCCGCCGTGGCGTATCTCGGCGCACTGCCGCCGCGCGAGGCGACACGATGAGCTGGGACACGCTCGTGATTGGCGGCCGCGCCGTGCTGCCCGAGCGCGGAGTCGTCGAGTGCGACATCGCGATCGCGGACGGTCGCATCGCTGCAGTGCTAGCACCTGGTGAAGGCGGTCGCGCAGGCGCTGCCGCCGAGACGATCGACGCCCGCGGACTCGTCGCCTTCCCCGGCGTCGTCGACCCGCACGCCCACTTCGGGCTTGGCTCGGCCGACGACTGGCGCAGCGAGAGCCGGGCCGCAGCGCACGGCGGCGTCACGACGGTCATCAACTACATCCAGTCGACCGAGAGCTACACCGTTGCCGCGCCGGCCGAGCAGGCACGCGCCGAGCGCGACTCGATCGTCGACTTCGCGATCCACTGCATCCTGATGAACGAGCTGCACCTGGCCGAGGTCGACGCCTGCGTCGCCGAGCACGACCTGCTCTCGTTCAAGTACTTCTCCAACTTCAAGGGCAACGAGGGCAAGTACCTCGGCGTCGAGGGCACCGACTCCGGCTTCTTCTACGCCCTCTGCCGCGCCGTGGCCCGGCACCCCGAGGCCGTGCTGGCCGTCCACCCCGAGAACATCGAGGTCGTCTGGCGCCTCGCCGCCGAGATCAAGGCGAGCGGCCGCGACGAGCTGTCCGCCTGGACGGACTCCCGCCCCGACTTCGTCGAGGCGCACGACATGTTCACCGCGTTTCTCTTCGCGCAGCAGACGGGCTGCCGGCTCTACATCCCACACCTGAGCGCCGCCTGCGGTCTCGACGTCTACCGCCGCTTCGGCGCCGACCTCGCGGGCGTCTACGTCGAGACGTGCCCGCACTACCTGCTGCTCGACAAGGACGCCGAGATCGGCTCGCTCGCCAAGGTCAACCCGCCCGTGCGCACGCGCGAGGACGCCGAGGCGCTGTGGGGCGCGATCGCCGCCGGCGAGATCGTCTCGATCGGCTCCGACCACATCGCCCGCGAGAAGGCCCGCAAGCTCGGCTCGATCTGGACGGCGTCGGCCGGCTTCCCCGGCAACTCGACCATCCTCCCCGCCCTGCTCTCGGAGGGCCACTTCAAGCGCGGCCTTCCGCTCGAGACGGTGGCCGCCGTGACGAGCACGAACCCGGCCCGCATCTTCGGGCTCGGCGGCCGCAAGGGCGAGATCGCAGCGGGCTACGACGCCGACCTCGCGCTGGTCGACCTGGACGAGGTGCGCACGGTGGACTCGACACGCTTCGAGTCGAACGCGGGCTACTCCGTCTACGACGGCAGGGAGTTCCGCGGCTGGCCGGTGCTGACGATGGTGCGCGGCACGACGGTGATGCGCGACGGCGAGATCGTGGCGACCGCAGGGCATGGCCGGGTCGTGCCGCGCGGTGAGCGCGCACGCGCCGCTGCCGAAGCCGCTCGCAGCGCCGGTCTCGCATGACGCCCACGCCCGCGCACACGCTGCGCGAGCTGGTCTCGGGGCCCGGCCTGGTCGTGCTGCCGGGCGTGACCAATGCTTTCGATGCGCTGCTCGCCGAGCGCGCCGGCTTTCCCGCGCTCTTCACCACCGGCGCCGGCATCGCCAACGTCCACTTCGGCCGGCCCGACCTCGGCCTGCTGACGATGAGCGAGATCGTCGAGGCGAACCGCCGCATCGCGGCCGCCGTCGGCATCCCCCTCCTCGCCGACGCCGACACGGGCTACGGCAACCACCTCAACGCCTTCCGGACGGTGCAGGAGCTCGAGCAGGCCGGTGTCGGCGGTCTGATCATCGAGGATCAGGTGGCGCCCAAGAAGTGCGGCCACTTCGAGGGCAAGGCGGTGATCGCCCAGCGAGAGATGATCGAGAAGCTGGTGGCGGCGCGGCGGGCACGGCGCGACGGCGACCTCGTGCTGGTTGCCCGCACCGATGCCATCGCCGTCGAAGGCTTCGACGCTGCCATTGCCCGGGCGCGGGCCTACGTCGCCGCCGGCGCCGATGTCGTCTTCGTCGAGGCGCCCTCCAGCGTCGAGCAGCTCGAGGCGATCCCGTCGCTCGTGCCGGCACCGTGCCTGCTCAACATCGTCGAGGGCGGCAAGACACCGATCCTGGCGCCCGAGCGGCTCGAGGAGCTCGGCTACAAGGTCGCCCTCTACGCCAACCTCGCCCTGCGCATGGGCGCCGCCGCGGTCGAGCGTGCCTTCGCCACCCTGCACGCCGAGCGCAGCTCTGCCTCGCTGACTGGCGAGCTGCTGGCCTGGGGGCGCCGCCAGGAGACGGTCGGTCTCTCGGCGTGGCAGGAGCTCGACCGCTCGATCGCCGCCGAAGCCGCAGGGCTCGACCCGCTCGCAGGCCCGGGCGCGGGCACCGACGCCCCCACCGGCTCCCGCTAGACAGCGACCCAGCGGCGCTCGCGGCAGGACGGCGCTCGCGGCGGGCAGACGCTTCCGGAACCCGGCACACTCTCCGCATTGCATGGGACGTCTATGGGGCAGAGCAGCTTCGCTGCTCGGAGCAATCGCAGTGGCTGGGGCAGGAGGGCTGGCCGCTCAGGCAGCGCCGGCTCCTCGCTCCACGCTGCCCGATCTGGCGTACGCCAGGGCCCAGGCCGCGAAGTACCGCGACGTCCCGGTCTGGCAGGCACCTGGGCCGGCGCTTGACGCGAGGAAGGCCCGGGGCAAGACGGTGTACGTCGTCCCACTCCTATCGGCACTTCCCTACCAGCAGGCGCTCAACGGCGGCCTGAAGGCCGCTGCGAAGGCGGCCGGCATCACGATTGTCGAGCAGACCAACCAGGGCCAGCCGCCGCAGTGGGCGGAGGGGGTCGAGCAGGCGATTGCTGCGAAGGCCGACGTCATCGCTCTGATCGGCGCACCCGACCCCGCGCTGCTCCAGCCGGTGCTGCGGAAGGCAAAGGCTGCAGGGATCCCGGTGGTCGTCGGCAACCTCGTCAATGAGGGCACTCCGCCGCTTGCCAACGTGAGCGCCCGCATGGACTTGGACTCCCAGGCGACGCAGCGTGTCGCGACCGACGCGACGATCGCCTACACGCGGGGCAAGGCCAACACGTTGATCATCACGGCGGACGAGTTCAGCCCGTCCCGGGGCATCGTCGCCGCCATCCAGGACGAGTACGCGAAGGTCTGCGGCAAAGGCTGCACGACGACGGTCATCAACGTGCCGCTGGCGCAGTGGTCGACCCGGCTGCGCGGCGCGGTGCTGGCTGCCCTCGCGGCCGATCCGGAGATCACCTTCGTCCACGCGATCTACGACGGGATGACGGCCTTCGCCGTCGCCGGCATCAGGGCTGCCGGCGCCCAGCAGCGCGTGAAGCTCGGCACCGTCGACGGCTCGGCCTCCGTCCTCGAGCTGATCAGGCGACAGGCCAGCACGGGCGTGATCCTCTTCGATATCGGCACCAGCCTCGACTGGCATGGCTGGGCCGACATGGACGTCATCCTGCGGGTGCTCACCGGCGCGCCGGTACCGGCCTCGCAGCACCTGCCACGCCGCATCTTCGATGCAACGAACATCGCCGCCGCGGGCACTCCGTCGGCACCTCAGGCGGGCTACGGGACGAGCTACGTCACCGGCTACTCGAGGCTCTGGGGTCTGACGAAGTAGCAGCGCACCAGCCACCTCCCGCGTCCGGTCGCGGCAGAGGCGGCTACCATGGTCGTACCGCCGCACTCGGCGCGAACCGAAGAGGCGTCACCTCGGGCGAGAGCGCGAGGCCGATGCCCGCCAGGCCGGGCGGCTGCGCCCCCGGCAGAGCACCAGTCTGGAGACCTCATCTGCGTATCGCCGCGATCACGACCGCCGTTGCCTCACTCCTGCTGCTCCCCGTCGCCTCTGCGTCGGCAGCACGCTCCATCCGCTCCTCCACTCCGTCGCGTGCCGCCCTCCGCTGGAGTCCCCCCACATCCTGGCTGCGCGACGCCCTCTGCGTCCATCGCCATGAATCCCCTTCTGACTGGCACCGCGCCGGTGTCGACTGGCAGGGCCGCCGCTCGCCGTACTACGGCGGCTTGCAGTTCCTCACGAGCACCTGGCGCGTAGCCGGTGGCCGAGGGCTGCCCTCGGACTGGCCCGCGCACGAGCAGCTCTACCGCGCCTGGGTCGTCTGGCGCAGCGATGGCGGCTCCTGGCGCCAGTGGGGCACAGCCCGCAGCTGCGGCCTGGCCTGAGCATGCGAAAGGCCCCGGAAACGGGGCCTTTCTTCTTCAAGCGGATGATGGGACTCGAACCCACGACCTTCTGCATGGCAAGCAGACGCTCTAGCCAACTGAGCTACATCCGCAAAGCTCGACCAGTATAGCGAGGCTCGCGGGGCGCGTGCCGGGTGAATGGTTCCGGCGGCGCAGGCGGCGTTCCGGCAGGGCCGGCGGCGCTTCAGCGAGCCGCGTCGAGCGCGTCGTTCACGAGCTGGTCGGCCAGCTTGTTGCTCTCGCGGCGGACGGCGGTGTAGGTCACGCGCCCGAGGCGCCGGGCGAGCGTTGCCGCAGCCCCCTGCAGCTCCTTCAGCGCCTCGTTCTTCACCTTGTACTCGCCGCGCATCTGCTTGACCATCAGCTCGGAGTCGCTGACGACCTCGAGCTCGGTGACGCCGAGCACGATGGCGCTCTCCAGGCCGGCCAGCATCGCCGAGTACTCGGCGACGTTGTTCGTGGCGTGGCCGATGTACGCACCACGGGCGTCGAGCTGCTCGCCATCCTCGCGCAGCAGCACGTAGCCGAACGCCGCCGGCCCGGGGTTGCCGCGGGCCCCACCGTCCGTCCAGAGCTTCGCCTTCACACTGCCTCGGCGAGCTCGACGAGCGGGTAGAGGTCGTAGGCGACGGCCTCGTAGGGGTGCGCGTCGATCAGCGCGCGCACCACGTCGTGCAGGCGCGGCGCCGAGACGACGGTCTCGATGCGCATCTCTGCCACGTGCTCCTCCACCCCGGCGACGCCGAGCGCAGGGCGCGTTCCGGCGGTGCCGAGAAACGTGCCCGTCCCGGCGCAGTAGAAGGAGCAGCGGCCGATCTCGCCCGCGCCAGCAGCGAAGACAGCGTCACGCGTGACGTCGGCGGCGTCCGTCGGCACGAACCAGACGAGTGTGTAGCGGGCGACAGGCACGAGGGCGGATGGTAGGGGCGTGGCCGGACGGCTACGGGGTCACGCCAGGCGGCGAGGCACGCGCCACCCAGGGTGGCGCTGCACCGCCCTAGGCGGCGCTGGGCGGATCGGTGTCGAGGAAGCTTCCGGGCTGCCGGCGACGGCGACGCTCGCGCAGCGCCCGCTGCCCACCGAACGTCGAGTCCTTGCGCCTCTCCTCACCCCAGCGACGGTCGACGATGACCGTCACCTCGGGGTTGTCCTTGTAGCGCTCGATCATCTTGTCGAAGAGCTCGGGAGCAAGCTCACGCGGGAGGACGCAGTAGATCACGGCAGCAGTGTACGAGCGAAGCGCACAGGGCGAGACACCCTTTCGGGGGATGCGCCCCCCTCAGAAACCTGAGGCGCATGCTCAAACACGAGAGATCTCGGAGACGATGCGGCCATCCTCCGAGAGCGTGCCGTTCCAGCCGCGCAGCCCCTCATCAATCTCGTCCAGCTCGTAGCCGCGCTGCGCGAGGCGCACCGCCTGCACCCCGTCCGGATTGATGCGGTACTGGTACCAGGAGAGATCCCAGGCGATCGTTACGACCACCTCGCCGCGGAGGCCGGGGAGCGGCACGATGCTGACGCGCGCCTCACCGAGCGAACGCCGCAGGCCGGCAGCCGTGCGTCGGAAGTCGCTCGCGTTGAAGGCGTCGACCGCCTCGACGATGGCCGCCTCGACGTCGCTGAGGCGGCTGACGTTCGACTCACCGGCGACTGGCTCGGACTCCTGGCGTCGCAGTCGGGCATTGCCGAAGATCGCAGCGAGGCTCGGCAGCTTCTGGCGCGGGCGCCTGCGCTCCGGGCCGGGCAGCGGCAGCAATGGCGTCCCCTCGCGCACCCAGCCGTGCGCGAGCGCCGTGCGCTCGCAGAGGGCACACACGTCCACCGGCTCGCCGTTCGGGGCGCGGCGCAGCTTGCGCGCATGCTCGCCCTGCAGCAGCGTTCGATCGCAGACGGCGCAGATCCGGGTAACCCACTCGGTGGAGATGCGCATGGACGCAGGAGTCTAGCCTCTAGCCCCTGGCGCCGCCTTCGCGCTGCCTGCGCGTCTCCTCGATGATCCTCTGGGCGATCTGCGGGGGAACTTCCTCGTAGCGCAGGAAGTGCAGGTGATAGTCGCCCCGGCCACCGGTGAGCGAGGTGAGCGTCTGCGCGTAGGTGAGCAGCTCGGCCATTGGCACGTCGGCCTCGATGGTGGTCATCCCGCCGCGCGGCTCCATCCCGTGCAGGCGCCCGCGCCGGGCGTTGAGGTCGCCGTTGACGACGCCAACCGTCTCGTCGGGCACCGTCACCTCGACCTCCATGATCGGCTCGAGCAGCAGCGGCTCGGCCCTGGCGTACGCCTCCTTGAAGGCCAGCGAGCCGGCGATCTTGAAGGCCAGCTCCGAGGAATCAACCGCGTGGAACTGGCCGTCCGTGAGACGCACACGCACGCCCTGCACGCGCGCGCCCGCGAGCTCGCCGTGCAGCATCGCCTCCTGCACGCCCTTGTCCACGGCAGGCCGGAAGCCCTGCGGGATGACGCCGCCAACGATGTTGTCGACGAACTCGTAGCCGTCACGCTGGGGTAGCGGCTCGATCACGATCTCGCAGTCGCCGAACTGGCCGCGGCCGCCGGTCTGCTTCTTGTAGCGGTGCCGCGCCCTGGCCTCCTTGCGGATCGTCTCGAGGTACGGCACGCGCGGCGGGTGCAGCTCGACCTCGACGCCGAAGCGCCGCCGGAGCCGCTCGACCGCCACCTCGACGTGGATCTGCGAGAGGCCGCTGACGATGAGCTCGGCGGTCTGTGGATCTCGGCGGTAGGTGAGCGTCGGATCCTCCTCGTGCAGGCGCCGGAGGCCAGCAGCGAGCTTGTCGTCGTCGCCCTTCGCCCTGGGGTCGATCGCGAAGCTCATCACCGCATCGGGGTAGACCAGCGACGGCGCCTCAAGCTGGTCGTCGTGGTCGAGCAGCAGGTCGCCGGTCTGGACGTCCTTGAGCTTGCCGACGGCGCCGATGTCGCCCGCCGCGAGCTCGTCGACATCGATGTGATCCTTGCCCTGCATCACCAGCAGGTGGCCAAGCCGCTCCCTGGAGTGCGTGCGGATGTCGTAGATCGCGGTGTCGTGGACGAAGGTGCCCTCGATCACCTTGAACACGGAGATGCGTCCGGCAAACGGGTCGGCGATCGTCTTGAAGACGAAGGCGGCGGTGCCGGAGCCTGGCGGCAGCAGCGGCTCGAAGAGGTCAGGTGACGGCGCGGCCCCCACCAGCAGGTCGAGCAGAGCTGTGACGCCGGCGCAGCGCGTCGGCACCGTCGCGAGCACCGGGAACAGCTCGGCAGCGGCCACGGCCCGGCGCAAGGCGCCCCGCACCTCGTCGGGCGTGATCGTGTCGCCCTCGAGATAGCGCTCGAGCAGGGCCTCGTCGGACTCGACGGCGAGCTCGATCAGCCGCTCGCGGTAGCGCTCGACGGCCGGCAGCAGCTCCGCGGGGATCTCGGTGGCAGCGGCCTCCCTGCCCGGAGCGCCGCCCGACGCCGCCAGGAACGCCTTGCCGCTGACGAGATCGACGACGCCGCCGAAGCCCGCCTCGCCACCGATCGGCAGCGTCACGGCAACGCAGCGATCCGACAGCTGCTCGCGCAGCTGCTCCAGCGTGCGCTCGAAGTCGGAGCGCTCGCGGTCGAGCATCGTCACGGCGACGACGCGGGCGCGACCGAGGCGCTCCGCGCGCTGCCAGACTCGGCCGGTGTTCACCTCGGGCCCCAGCACGCCGTTGACGGCGACCAGCACCGTCTCGACCACCGGGAACGCCGCTACGCAGTCGCCCTGAAACCCGGCATCGCCGGGAATGTCCAGCAGGTTGATCTTGTGCCCCGCGTGATCGGCGTGCGTCAGCGACGACGAGAGCGACATCCTGCGGCGCTGCTCGTCCTCATCCCAGTCCGAGACCGTCGTTCCCTGCTCCACCGAGCCGAGACGCGTAGTCGAGCCGGACTGGAACAGGAGCGCTTCGACCAGCGACGTCTTCCCCGCGCCGCGATGCCCGGCGACGGCGACGTTGCGGATCTTCCCGGGCTCGAGCACGGCCATGCGCCTCTCTCCTCCTGCGATCGTCGGTGCGGCTTCTGCCGCCGACCCTACACCCGATCCGACACGCCGACCAGGGGCCGTGCGAGGTGGGTGCGCGGGGGCGCGCGGTCAGGCGCGCGAGCTGGAAGCGCCACCGGCAAGGTGGCCGCGCAGGCGCAGCATCGCCTTGGTGTGCAGCTGCGACACCCGCGACTCGGTGACGCCGAGGACGTCGCCGATCTCGCGCAGCGTCAGCTCCTCGTAGTAGTAGAGCGTCACGACGATCTTCTCGCGCTCCGGCAGGCTGCTGATCGCCTCGGCGATCGCCTGGCGCAGCTCGATGTCCGTCAGATTGCGCTGCGGGTCGATCGAATCGGGATCCTCGAGCGTGTCGATCAGCGAGATCTGGTCCCCGGTGCTGGTGACCGTCCACAGCTCGTCCAGCGCAACGATCGACGAGCGGGAGATCTCGTCGAGGCTTTCCTCCAGCTCGTCGAACGTGATGTCGAGCTTCTTGGCGATCTCCTCGTCGGTCGGGGCGCGGTGCAGCTGCGCCTCCAGCTGGCCGATCGCCCGCTCGATCTCGCGGGCGCGGGAGCGCACGGAGCGCGGCACCCAGTCAAGGGCGCGCAGCTCGTCGATGATCGCGCCACGGATGCGCGAGATGGCGAACGTCTCGAACTTGATCTCGCGCGTGGGGTCGAAACGCTCGATCGCGCCGATCAGCCCGATCAACCCGTACGAGACGAGATCGCTCTCCTCGACATGCGCCGGCAGGCCCGCGCCAAGCCGTCCGGCGACGTACTTGACCAGCGGCGAGTAGTTGAGGATCAGGCGGTCACGGGCGTTCTGATCGCCTGTTTGCCGGAAGTCCGTCCAGAGGGTCTGGATCTCGTCACTGCTCACACCCGGGACAATACGACGCGGAGGGCGATCATCCTCGCCGCGGGCGCAACGCGTGGACAACGAATGTCGCCATCCACGAGGCCAGCGCGGCCCCGACGCCGACGAAAACCCACTGGTGAGCGAGCAGCGCAAACACCGCGATCGCGACGAAGCTGGACGTCAGCACCAGAAACAGCAGCGGCATCGCCACGCCGCGACGGCGCCGCGGGCGCCCAGCGGGCGGCGGGACACCGCTCACGCGGGAGTCCTAGGCCCAGTCTGCGTCATCAGCGAGGTCGTCGTCGGGCACGCCGCCGCCGTCCAACGACCCGTCACCGAGCAGGTCGTCGTCATCGTCGGTGAGGCCGTCGTCGTCCTCGAGCTCAGGATCATCGTCGTCGTTGCGCATCTCTTCGGTGGTCGGCGGTACGAGGTGAGTAGAATCGTAGACGCAACAAAGGGGCGTAGTTCAATTGGTAGAGCGCCGGTCTCCAAAATCTCAGACCTGAACGTAGTGCTACCGAATCAAGCATTGCGGTAGCAGCGAGAGGGTTCCGGTAGCAGCGCGGTAGCATTCGGGTAGCCACAACGTAGTTTTGGCGAGTAGCGCGGAGCAGAAAGCGCTTATACAAGCCATCTTAGGGGCGTAGTTCAATTGGTAGAGCGCCGGTCTCCAAAACCGGAAGTTGGGGGTTCGAGTCCCTCCGCCCCTGTCGAGTTTTTAAGCCGTTTTCGGGCTTGGCTCGTGGCCCCGTGGGCCGCTCACTGCGCGA
Organism: Actinomycetota bacterium; assembly: GCA_947507735.1. GTDB lineage: Bacteria > Actinomycetota > Thermoleophilia > Gaiellales > Gaiellaceae > CANFDS01. The sequence goes on along the minus strand of CANNRA010000001.1, from coordinate 21,093 downwards.
AGTGGTCGCGGACGACGTCGAGACCGCCCTTGAACACCTGCGACGCGAAGAAGTCGGTCCAGTGCTCGAGCTCGGCGAGCTCGCAGTCGAAGGTCGTCCACCACTCGACAAACGAGCGATCGCCGTCGGTGACCGGCACGACGCGGATCGTGGCCAGGTAGTTGACGACGGGGAACGGCGGCTCGCAGAAGGCGTAGGTATACGAGCGCTCCGTGTCGGAGTGCGCGGTCAGCACCTCGCGGATGCCGGTGCCATCGGCCAGCTCGAAGTTGCGGATGCCGCCGACCTGGTCACCGCTCTTGCCGCCCTCGATGTGGCTCTTGACGACGAGGCCCGGGTGCCACTGGGGCAGGCCGTTGAAGTCGCGAATGTGGTTCCAGACCGTGTCGGCCGGAGCATCGACGACGGTGCTGGCATAGGAGCGGGGCATCGGGTGTCTCCTCTTCTCGTCGGAGCGGTGCGGTGCAGCTGCGGGCGGGCGCCTCAGGCGCCCGCCCGGGCCTCAGCGCGGAGCTGGGTGATGGTCTGCAGCGGGGTGATCGCCTCGGGGTCGACGCGCAACTCGATCAGGGACGGGCCGGCGAAGGCGAGGCAGCGGTCGAGCGCGGCGGCGAACTCGCTGTCCTGCTCGACGATCTCGCCGTGGCCACCGAAGCTGCGCGCGAACGCGGCGAAGTCCGGGTTGTGCAGGCGCGTGCCGATCGTCCGGCCGGGGTAGGTGCGCTCCTGGTGCATGCGGATCGTCCCGTACATGCCGTTGTTGACGACGATCGTGATGATGGCGAGCTGCTCGCCCGCCGCGGTCGCGAGCTCCTGCCCGGTCATCAGGAAGTCGCCGTCGCCGGCGAGACAGATCACGACGCGCTCGGGGTGGATGAGCTTCGCCGCGATCGCGGCCGGGAAGCCGTAGCCCATCGAGCCGCTGGTCGGGGCGAGCTGCGAGAGGTAGTGCTCGAACGGCCAGTAGCGGTGCCACCACACCGAGTAGTTGCCGGCGCCGTTGGCGAGGATCGTGTCGGCCGGCAGCCGCTCGCGCATCGCCGTGACGACCTTGCCGAGATCGAGCGCGAACGGGCGATCCGGGGGGACGAGCGACGCGACGTACTCGCTGCGAGCCGCCTGCGTCCACGCCTGCCAGCGCGACCCGTCCAGCGCCGGCAGAGCGCGCGCCGCGCCGAGGAACTCCCCGGAAGACGCGACGATGCCGAGCACGGGCTGGAAGACGCGCCCGAGCTCCTCGGCCGCGGGGAAGACGTGAATCAGGGCCTGCTTCGGCGTGGGCGAGCTGAGCAGGGTGTAGCCGGCGGTGGTGGCGTCGCCGAGACGCGCACCAACGCAGAGGATCACGTCGGCGTCGAGGGTGCGCTGCGCGATCTCCGGCGTCATGCCGATGCCGATCGTCCCGACGTAGGACGGCGAGCGCCAGTCGAGGTGCGACTGGCGGCGGAAGGAGTTGACGATCGGGATGCCGTTCGCCTCAGCGAAGGCGATCGCGTCGGCCCCCGCCTGGCTCGACCAGTCGCTGCCGCCGACAACCATCAGCGGGCGCTCGGCCTGGCCGAGCAGCTCGAGCGCTGCAGCAACCTGCGCGAGGCGGGGCGCCGGGCGCGCGGCCACGTACGGCTCCGCGTCGGCGACCGTGGCGGCCTCGGCCAGCATGTCCTCCGGCAGCGACACCACCACGGGCCCGGGCCGGCCCGATGTCGCAACCCGGAAGGCGCGTGCCATCACCTCGGGCAGGCGCGCCGCATCGTCCACCTCGACGACCCACTTGGCGAGCGTCCCGAACATCGCGACGTAGTCGACCTCCTGGAACGCCTCGCGGCCGCGATCGGCACGTGCGATCTGGCCGATCAGCAGCAGCATCGGCGTCGAGTCCTGCATGGCGATGTGGACGCCGGCCGACGCATGCGTGGCGCCCGGGGCGCGCGTCACGAAGCAGATGCCGGGCTGCCCGGTGAGCTTCCCGTACGCCTCTGCAGCGTTGGCAGCGCCCGCCTCCATGCGGCAGATGACGAAATGAATGGGCCGATCGTGTAGCGCGTCGAGCGCAGCCAGGAAGCTCTCGCCCGGCACGCCAAAGATCGTGTCGGCGCCGTGGATGCGGAGCTGGTCGACGAGGATCTCGCCGCCGGTGCGCTCGCGTGGCGCAGCCGCAGCCTCAGTGCTATCAGTTGTTCTACTCACTGTGCTATCACCTTGTCGAAGTAGACGCAAGTGCGCTGGCGCTTCGGCTGCCGAAGCAGTGACACGCGCGCCCTCCCTACCCGACCGGAGAGAACGACGTCGGGAGGAGGATGCGGTTGCGCTGGGTGTGGATCAGCGGCGTGATCTTGACCAGGAAGGCCTGCCAGCGCGGATCGGCCGAGAGCACGGCGCGGCGCTGCTCGCGCTGCGCAAAGTCGTCGTACTGCCACATCGAGACGTAGCAGGACAGCTCGCCGATGTCGGTCGTGTACGCCCCGAGCATGCCGCCGAGAATCTCCTTCTGCACCTCGATGCCCTCCGTGGCGTACAGCTTGACAAGCTCGGGCAGCTTGCCCGTGTAGACGTGGTACGTCCGCTCCTCGACGATCACTCGATTCCTCCGATGCAGACGTATTTGACCTCGAGCCACTCGTCGAGCCCGTACTTTGAGCCCTCGCGGCCGATGCCCGATTCCTTGACGCCGCCGAACGGCGCGACCTCGGTCGAGATGAGACCGGTGTTGACGCCGACGATGCCGACCTCCAGCTGCTCGGAGACGCGCGTGACGCGGCCGATGTCGCGGCTGTAGAAGTAGGCGGCCAGACCGTACGGCGTGTCGTTGGCGAGGCGGATGCCCTCCTCCTCGCTGCTGAAGCGCGTCAGCCCGGCGACCGGGCCGAACGTCTCCTCGCGGGTCATCGCGGCGCCCGGCTGCACGCCGTCGATCACGGTCGGCGTGAAGAAGGTGCCGCCGAGCGGGCTGCGCGCTCCGCCGGTCAGCAGGGTGCCGCCCCGCTCCAGCGCATCGGCGATGTGACGCTCGATCTTGTCGATCGCAGCCGGCTCGATCATCGGGCCGACCTGCGAGCCCTCCAGCCAGCCAGGCCCGACGACGAGCTGCTCGGTGGCGGCGACCAGCTTGTCGCGGAACGCGTCATAGACGCCGTCCTGCACGAGGATGCGATTCGCGCAGACGCAGGTCTGGCCGCCGTTGCGGAACTTGCAGATGATCGCACCCTCGATCGCGGCATCGAGGTCGGCGTCATCGAACACCAGGAAGGCGGCATTGCCGCCGAGCTCGAGCGAGACCTTCTTCACGGTCTCGGCGCTCTGACGCATCAGCAGCTTCCCCACCTCGGTGGAGCCGGTGAAGCCGATCTTGCGGACGATCGGGTTCGACGTCAGCTCGCCACCGATCAACGGGGCGTCCGACGCGTCGCCGGTGACGATCGACAGCACCGCGGGCGGCAGGCCGGCCTCGATGCCGAGCAGCGCCACGGCGAGGGCGGAGAGCGGCGTGTGCTCGGCCGGCTTGAGCACCATCGTGCAGCCGGCGGCGATGGCCGGCGCCGCCTTGCGGGTGATCATGGCCGAGGGAAAGTTCCAGGGCGTGATGCCGCCACAGACGCCGATCGGCTCCTTCGTGACAAGGATCCGCTTGTCGTTGGACGGCGAGGGGATCGTGTCGCCATAGACACGCTTCGCCTCCTCACCGAACCACTCCAGGAACGACGCGGCGTAGGCGACCTCGCCCATCGACTCGTAGAGCGGCTTCCCCTGCTCGGCGGTGAGGATCTGTGCGAGATCGGCCTGGTGGGCGAGCATCAGCTCGGCCCAGCGACGCAGGATCGCTGCACGCTCCCTGGCCGGGCGGCGACGCCACTCGTAGAAGGCAACCTGCGCGGCCTCGATCGCGCGACGGGTCTCGGCGGCGCCGCAGCGCGGGACAGCGGCCAGGACGAGCCCCGTGGCCGGATCGGTGACCGGGAAGGTCGCGCCGGAGTCGGCAGCGACCCACACGCCGGCGATCAGCGCCTTGGTGACGAGAAGCCGCGGCTCGCGCAGCTGAAGGTTCGGGGGTGTCACGATGGCGGCCATGGCGCGATCTTACGCAGCGCCGGGGAGCACGAGGACGCGCTGCGGATTGCCCGCCAAGGCGCCGTCGGGCGTGCAGCAGCGGCCACTCGGCTGGGAGCCGCCTCCGAGCGGAAGTGCCGAGCGCCGACGGCCCGCTGGAGTAGGCTCCTGCCCATGCCCGAGATCACGTACCTCGAAGCCATCACGTCCGCCCTGCGCGACGCGATGCGCGACGACCGGAGCGTGTTCATGATCGGCGAGGACATCGGCCACTTCGGCGGGCCGTTCGGCGTCACCAAGGGCCTGATCGACGAGTTCGGGCCCGAGCGGATCATCGACACGCCGATCGCCGAGGAAGGTTTCGTCGGCGCCTGCATGGGCGCAGCCTGGATGGGCGAGCGGCCGATCGCCGAGCTGCAGTTCGCCGACTTCATCGCCTGCTGCTTCGACGCGATCGTCACCGTCGGCGCCAAGACGCACTGGCGCTCCGGGATCAAGCTGCCGATGGTGCTGCGTGCCCCCTACGGCGGCGGCGTCCGCGGCGGCCCCTTCCACGCCTCCTCGCCGGAGGGCTGGTTCGTCGGAGTCGCGGGCCTCAAGGTCGTCGCGCCCGCGACCGTCGAGGATGCCTACGGCCTGCTGCGCTCGGCCATCGACGACGACGACCCGGTGCTCTTCTTCGAGCACAAGGGCCTCTACCGCCGGCTCAAGGGCGAGGCGCCGGCCACCGGCACCCGCACGCCGATCGGCAAGTCCATCGTCCGCCGCGCCGGCAGCGATGTGACCGTCGTGACCTACGGCAGCGGCGTCGACCTCGCGCTGCGCACCGCTACCGCCATCGAGGGCGCTGCGTCGGTCGAGGTCATCGACCTGCGCACGATCTGGCCGCTCGACCTGGAGCCGGTGCTGGAGTCGCTCGGCAAGACATCGCGGCTGCTCGTGCTGCAGGAGGCGGCCCGCTCGACCGGCGCCGGCAACCTCGTGCTGTCGCGCGTCGCGCGCGAGGGCTTCGAGCTGCTCGACGCGCCGCCCGCGCTACACGCGCCGATCGACACCCCTGTCCCCTTCGCGCCCGAGCTCGAGGACGGCTACCTGCCGTCGCTCGACTCGCTGACGCGCGCCCTCCGCGACCTGCTCGACTACTAGGAGCGCTCCTCCCCGTGCCCGAGCCCTTCGTCACCATCCCCTGCCTCGACGTCCACGGCGTCACGCGCGAGACGCGCCTCGCGCTGTTCCGGCTCGTGCTGCTGCAGCGCATCGCCGAGGAGCGCGTGATGACGCTCTACCGGCAGGGCCGCATTCCCGGCTCGGTCTACACGGGGCGAGGCCAGGAGGCAGTTGCCGCGGCAGGCGGGCTCGCGCTCGACCCCACCGACGTGATCGCGCCGCTCAATCGCGAGATGGCGGCGCACTTCGCCCGCGGCGTCACCGTCGGCGACGTCTTCCGCAACTACCTCGGCAAGGCGGACAGCCCGACGCGCGGGCGCGACGGGAACATGCACTTCGGCATGGCCTCGAAGGATGTCTTCCCGCTCGTCTCGATGCTCGGTGACCTCTGCCCGCTGATCGTGGGCGCAGCGCTCGCCTTCAAGCGGCGCGGCGAGGCGCGCGTGGCGCTCACCTTCTGGGGCGACGGCGCGTTCTCGGTCGGCGACGTCCACGAGGGCCTGAACCTCGCCGGCGTGCTGCACGTCCCCGCCGTCTTCGTGATCCAGCGCAACGGCTACGCCTACTCGACGCCCACGACACGCCAGATGCTCAACACGTCGATCACCGAGCGCGTGCGCGGCGGCTGGTCGCTGCCCTGCGAGGAGGTCGACGGCACCGACGCGATCGCGACCTACGTCGCCATCCGCGCCGCCGTCGAGCGGGCGCGCAACGGTGAGGGGCCGCAGGCGATCGAGGCCGTGTCGATGCGCATGGAGGGCCACGCAGCCCACGACGCCGGCAACTACATGGATCAGGACGAGAAGCGCCGCTACGAGACGGAGCGCGACCCCGTCGAGCGGCTCGCTGCCCGCCTTCTGCTCGACGGCTTCTCTGCGGCCGAGGTCGACAGCCACCGCCAGGCCGCCTCCGACGAGGTCGCGGCTGGACTCGCCGAGGCCGAACTGTCGCCGGCGCCCGATCCGGCGTCGCTCGCCGACGGCGTCTACGCGCAGCCGCTCTAGGCCGCCGCTCCAGCGGGCTTCGCCCGCGCCGCTCACCGATCCGCGTGCTCCCCGATGCTCGGCCGCGCGACGGCGACGCATGCTCGTCTCAACGGGTTCGCCCAGCGACCCTCTGAGAGGAGACGACCATGAGAACCGTGTTGCTCGCTGGCCGCGCCGCTTTCGCCGCGGCTGCAGCGCTAACCGTCACCGTCGCGGCAACGGCGAGCCTCGCCTCGGCGGCTCCCCGCAGCGCTTCGGCCACCGCCGCTGTGGATCCCATCGTCGGGAGCTTCGTGCTCAAGGTCGGCTACGACCGCTCGGCCCGCACGCAGGTGATCACCGAAGCGGGCGGCGTCTTCACCGCCACCACGCAGCAGTCGTTCCGCAGCCAGGGCACCCCGAGCCCGGGCACGCAGTTCCTGGTCATCGATCGCACGGGCATGGATCAGGCCGACACCGATCCGGCGAGCTGCACCGTTCCGGCCGGCGCGGTGGTCATTGGCAGCCTGCGCTACACGGCGACCGACGCGTCGGGCGTCCGCCACTACACCGGGTCAGGGCTGAAGGCCGTCGGCGCCGTCGAGAGCCCGCACACCTGCTCGCTGGTCGGGCTCGTGGCGCCGCTCTACGTCACGCTCGGCCGTCACGGCGACACGGCCGACAAGGACGGGCCGTACAACGGGCTCTGCTGGAACCAGGACAGCCCGACCGCCAACTCGTGCTCGACGGCATTCACGCGTCTGGCCGGCACCTGGTCGGCAACTGCGACCACCCCTACACCCCCAGCAACCCCGGCAACCCCGGCGACAACCTTCGCGACACCGAAGGGACTCGTCCCGTGGTACGCCCGCTGGTACCGCGACAAGCGCTTCGCAACCGACCGCGTCGCCCCCGTGATCAAGGCGCTGCCGAGCAGCGGCAGGCGTGGGCTGCCTTTCACCCTCTCCTACGAGTCCACCGACAACAGCGGCTTTGCCGGCGAGAGCTACCGCATCTACCGCGGCAGCACGCTGATCAAGGCCTGGGCCGTGATGGCCGGGGAGCGTGACGGCCGCATCCAGCAGGCACCCGCGACCCTCCCAAAGACGGTCTCCGGAAAGCTGACGTTCTGCGTCGGCGGAGCCGATCTCAGCGGCAATCGCACCGGCTGGAGCTGCGCGACGCTGACCATCAGCTGACGGCGGCAAGCAGGTCGCGCGGGGGCGCTGAACCGCTGGACGGACGGGTACCGTGCCTGCAGCAAGAGTGCCAGGAAGGAGCCATTGCATGCCACTGATCGAGGTCAAGCTCTATGACACCCGCGTCACCGAGGAGTCGGTGCCGAAGATCGTCGAGCTGCTCACCGACGCTCTCGCCGAGGCGACCGGCGCGAGCAAGGAGCACATCTGGGTGATCGTCGAAGGCGTCTCCCCCAAGAACTGGGGCATCGCCGGCAAGGTCGGCGGCTAGCACCGCTCCGGGGGCGCCCGGCGCCCCACCCCGCGCCCGCTCAGCCCGGCAGCAGCTCGACCGCGGGTGCGTCCGGCACGACCTCGGCCGTCTCGCGAGCGTGGAGCAGCGTGGTGCGGACGATGTGCTTGTTGCGCGCGTAGTTATCGAGCACCGTCGGTACCGGGCCGACGCGCTCCCCCACGGCGTAGCCGCCGGCATTACGCCCGATCGCGCGGTACGAGTCGAGCGTCAGCAGCGGCGCCTGCCCGAACAGCTCCAGCACATCGAGCGGCTGCAGGTCGACGCGATGGATGACGGTGGTGCCCTTCGACTGGATGCCGACGGCGATGCCTGACCCCGAGAGGCGCGCCCCGTCGTGCCCGATGAAGGCGACGTCGCTCGTGCGGCGCACGCGCACCACCCGCGGCTGCGCGCCTGCCTCGGTGATGCCGTCGATCACTGCCTGGACGACCGCACCGTGCTCGAGCCCGCCGATCGTCTCGCGCAGCGCGGCGCCGAACGCGGGGCCAACAGCGATCACGACCTCGCGCGGCGACTCCCCCAGCCCGGCGATGCGCGCGTCGGCGGTGGCAGGCGGCCCCTCGGCGGGGCGCGCGGCGAAGTCGGCCGCCGACTGGACGTGCGGCAGCTGCTGCAGCAGCTCCCAGCGGGCGCCCTCGAGGCGGTAGCCGGTGCCCGGACCGGTGTAGACGTTCGGGTCGTTGACGGCCGAGACGACGCCGCCATCGGCAGCGAGGATCGCCGAGGTCTGGAGGTAGTCGGCCGAGACGCGCTGGCGCTGCATTGCCAGGATCGCCTCGGCGATGTCGCGGAAGCCCGCGGCCTCGAGCGCGAGCGCCACGTCGGCACCGCTGATGCCCTCGGCGAGGACGCGATCGCCGGCCAGCACGTCGGCGGCGCGGTCGCGGTCGGGCAGGTCGCGCGAGTCCTTGCAGCCTGCGGCAAGCTCGACCTCCTCGTCGCTGACCGGCGGGAAGCCGAGCCGGGCAAAGACCGCCTGGACGGCGCGTGCGGCGCGCAGGCGCACCGCCAGCAGATCCTGCTCGCCTACCGGCTCGATGCCAGCGTCCACCTGCCAGTCGCGCTGCAACGTCAGCCACTCGTCGTAGTCGTCAGCGTCGTAGTTGCCGCCGCTGAACATGTTGTCGTAGCGCGGCATCGCGCTGTAGCCCGACGTCACGAAGTCGGTGCCGGGCAGGAACTGCCCCATCAGCTTGCCCGTCTTGCGGATCGGCGACTGCGAGGCGATCGCGTCGTTGCCCGACGCCACCTCGAGGTCGAGCCAGGCCGCGAGCACGTTCTCGGCCAGGATCTCGCGCGTGCCGCCGGGCAGCGACAGCACCAGAGCGACGCAGGAGACCGAGCCGTTCTGCACGCCCTGTGAGCCGGCCGCGCGGATCACCGCCAGGCAGCGCGCCTCCAGGTAGAGGATCGACTTGCCCTCCGCGCCGCCCATCAGCGCCTCGGAGCCGCCGCCGCTCGTGAAGCGGATCTTGACGCCGCGCGACGCGTACGCCGATGCGAGGAACGCCTTCGACCACGGCGTGTCGTCGCCGTCCACGAACACGCTCTCGGTGCCATACACCGACAGCGTCTCGGCGTAGGTGACGAGCCCCTGGATCGCGAGCTGGAGGTTGCGCCGCTCCTCGACCGCGCACTGGGTGAGCACGCCGGGCCGCCCGGTCTGCGCGCCGACGAGGATGGCGATGGCGTTGAGGGGCGCGTAGCGTGCGACGCCGACCGTCGTCTCGACCTCGGCGAAGCCGCGCAGGCCCGCCTCGGCGGCATCGGCCGCGAGCAGCGCCGGGTTCTCCTTGCGGTTGGTGACGTGCGCCTGGTTGGCCGGGGCGCGACGAGCCCGCAGCTTCTTCATCGCGAACATCAGCTCGACCGGATCGAGCAGACCGACGATGCGGGCGAGGCGCGCCGGCGTCAGGCCGCGACCGAGCCGGACGAGGTCGTCGCGCAGGGTGTCGACGTCGACGAGGCGGCGCGCGATCTCGAGGTCGTCGAGGGCCGCTGCCTCGCCGGCGGCGACCGGATCGATGCCGTGCGCTGCGATGAACGCGTCGACGACGTCCCAGTCCTGCTCGCGCACCCCGTCGATCGCGACGACGCGGCCGTCGCGCAGCTCGATGCCCGGCTCCGGGTCGTTCGGCCCGTCGAACACGCAGAGGCCAAGCGCGGGCGCCGGGGCGATCAGCGCCTCCGTGCGCAGGACGGCCGCCTCACGCGTGCGGAAGCGCGCCGACCCGGGCGTCCCGGGCTCGAGAGGGTCGTCAGGGGTCGTCATCGCCGCAGCAGTCCCCGACGGCCGTGCTGGGCGGCAGCCTCGCGCACGAAGGCGGCGTTCAGGGGCGCATCGAGCTCGCTCTCGAGCCGCACGGCCCAGGCCTCGAGCTCGGCAGCGTCGGAGCGGTGCGGGCGTAGCGCGGTGTAGATGCTGAGGATCGTCTCGCCGGCGACGCCGGCCAGCTCGGCGGCGCGCTCGAGGTTCGCGGCGAGCGGCTCGCGGCCGGCCGCCCGGGCGACCTGGGCCTGCAGGCGCATCGTCTGCGGCGTTGCCCGCAGCTCCTCCGCGGTGAACGCACCGTCGCGCAGCCCGTCGAGCGTCAGCTCCCCGAGCGCGAGCCCCATGGCGGTGCGCACCAGATCGGGGCGCCGCTCACCGAGCGGGTAGTCACGAAGGGGATCAAAGCGCGGTGTCCCCCCTGCTTCGTCCATCCAGCCAGGGTAACCGCCGGGACGGCCGCAAACAACCGATTACCCCTCGTGTGCCGACCCCGGAATCGAGCCAGCGGTAACCGATTCTGGACGACCCCGGAGGTGTGGTAGAAGGGAGGCAGTGGCGAACATCTACGACTTCTCCGATCGCGTTGCGCTGGTCACCGGCGGAGCATCCGGCATCGGCGCCGCCTGCGTCGAGCGCCTGCTCGCCGGCGGCGCGCGCGTTGCCGTTTTCGACCTCGACCCGAAGGGGCTGCCGGATGGCGTGCTGGGCATCGCCGGCGATGTCACGGTCTCGGCCCAGGTGAGCGGCGCCGTGGAGGTGGTCGAGCGCGAGCTCGACCGGCTCGACATCCTCGTCTGCTGCGCGGGCGTGGGCGGCGACTCGCTGCACACCGAGGACGTCGACGACAGCGAGTGGCGGCGCGTCCACGCCATCAATCTCGACGGCACCTTCTACGCCAACCGCGCCGTCGTGCCGGGGATGAAGGAGCGCGGCTACGGCCGCATCGTCAACGTCGCGTCGATCGCCGGCAAGGAGGGCAACCCGCTGGCTGCCGCCTACTCCTCGAGCAAGGCGGCCGTGATCGGCATGACCAAGGCGATCGGCAAGGACGTCGTCGGCAGCGGCATCCTCGTCAACTGCATCGCGCCCGCCGTGATCCAGACGCCGCTGCTCGACCAGCTGTCGCAGCAGCACATCGACTACATGGTCTCGCGCGTCCCGCTCGGCCGCGTCGGCCTGCCCGACGAGGTCGCCGCGCTCGTCGCCTGGCTCGCCAGCGAGGACATGAGCTTCTCGACCGGCGCCACCTTCGACCTCTCCGGCGGACGGGCCACCTTCTGATGGCTGCCGGCGACCTGCTTCGGACGGCCTGAGTGCCGCCCGGCCCCTGCCAGCATCGAGCGAGGACACCGAGATGACGAGACCGCCCTTCCTCAACTTCATCAACGGCGAGTGGCTGCCCGCAGCCTCCGGCGCGACTGCAGACGACTGCAATCCGATGCACACCTCGGAGCTGATCGGCAGCTTCCCGTCCAGCAACCTCGCCGATGTGGATGCGGCGATTGCCGCCGCGCACGCTGCGCTGAAGGGCTGGGCCCGCACGCCCGCGCCCGCCCGCGGCGCCATCCTGATCAAGGCGGCCGAGGCGATCGAGCGGCGCGTCGAGCAGATCGCGCAGGACATGACCGCCGAGATGGGCAAGCCGCTGCGCGAGTCGCGCGGCGAGGCCGGGCGTGGGGCCACCGTGCTGCGCTACGCCGGCGGCGAGGGCTGGCGCGCCCAGGGTGAGCTCTTCCAGCAGACCGTGACCGGCGGCAACGTGCTGACGATGCGCCGCCCCGTCGGCGTCGTCGGGCTGATCACGCCGTGGAACTTCCCGTTCGCCATCCCGGTCTGGAAGCTGGCGCCCGCGCTCGCCTACGGCAACACCGTGGTGCTCAAGCTGGCGCAGGACTCGCCGCTGACCGGCCTGCACATCGCCCAGTGCTTCGAGGAGGCGGGGCTGCCCCGGGGCGTCCTTAACCTGGTGATGGGGCGCGGCTCCGTGATCGGCAACGCGCTGGTGCGCGACCCACGCGTGCGCGCCATCTCGTTCACCGGCTCGGTCACCACCGGCTTCGCGGTGCGCGACGAGGCGACGAGACTGGGCAAGCGTGTCCAGCTCGAGCTGGGCGGTCACAACCCGCTGATCGTGATGGCCGACGCCGACCTCGACAGGGCCGTCGAGGGCGCCTACGCCGGCGCCTTCTGGTCGGCCGGGCAGAAGTGCACCGCCACCCGCCGCATGCTGGTGCAGGACGCGGTCTACGACACCTTCAAGGCGAAGCTGCTGGCGCGCATCGACCGCGGCGTCGTCGGCGACCCGAGCGACCCGGCCACCGAGGTCGGCCCGATCGTCAACAAGGCGCAGTTCGAGGAGATCCTCGCCGGCATCGCCAAGGGCAAGGCCGAGGGCGGCACCGTGCTTGCCGGTGGCAAGGCGCTCGGCGGCGACAACTACGTGATCGAGCCGACCGTCTTCGAGGGCGTCAGCGACGACGCGTTCCTCTCCTGCGAGGAGGTGTTCGGGCCGGTCACCTCGCTCTACCGCTTCGCGACCCTCGACGAGGCGATCGAGCGCGCCAACGCGGTGCCGTTCGGCCTCTCCGCGTCGATCTACACGTCGAACCTCACCTCCGCCCACCGCTTCTCGACCGAGGTCGAGGCCGGACTGCTGCACGTCAACTCGCAGACGGCAGGCGCCGAGGTGCACGTGCCCTTCGGCGGCATCAAGTCGTCGGGCTTCGGGCCGCACGAGCAGGGCCGCGCAGCGATCGAGTTCTACACCGAGATCGTCACCGTCTACCAGGACATCTAGGCGGTCGCCACGACCGTGGCGCACGTCTGCAGCCAGGGCTGAGCCGCTGGGCTACTCGCGCGCCGTCGCCCCCACGCCGCGGCGCAAGCGGTCGTGCGTCAGCGTCGAGGCAGCGGCGGCGGCGAGCGCCGTCACGCCGACGAGCACCCACAGCGCGTCGGTGAAGGAGCCGGTCGCATCGCGCACGGCGCCCAGGGTGAACGGCAACGCCGCGGCCAGCGAGTAGCCGACGCCGAGCATCATCGCCGCCACGGCGCCCACCTCGGCGGGCTTGTCGGAGACATCCAGCGGCAGCGTCATCACCATGCCGAACAGCGTGCCGTTGCACCAGCCGATGATCGCCACCCAGAACCAGGCACCGCCCGGCGCCTCGATCACGCCGACCAGCGTGGCGCACATGACGAGCGCCGCCACCACCATGTAGATCCGCCGCGAGCCGAAGCGGTCGGCGATCCACGGCATGACAAGGCCCGAGGGCACCGTGGCGGCCTGGAACGCCGTCAGCAGCCAGCCCGCGCGGTGCTCGCTCCAGCCGTGCTCGACGTAGGCGTTGGCCAACCAGTGCGAGACGGCGTAGAAGTTCATGCCGACCAGCGCGAAGACGATCGCGAGGCGCCAGGCGGTGAGGCTGCGCCACGGCAGCTTCGGCCGGACAAGGCGCAACGGCCGCTCGACCTGGCTGCGGCTCGAGAGGAGCCACAGCGGCACGAGCACGGCCATCGCCGCCGAGAAGATCAGGAGCGAGAAGCGCCAGCCACCCTGCCAGTGGGCGAGCGGCACGGCGAGCGCTGCAGCCGCGGTCGAGCCGGTCTGGATCCCGGCGGCGTAGACGCCGGTGGCGAAGCCGGGGCGATGCGGGAAGCGCTCCTTCACCGCGACCGGCATCAGCGTGCCGGCGATCGCGATCCCCACGCCCACGGGGAAGGTGAAGAGCAGCAGCACCGCGGCATGCGGCGAGGCGACGCGCAGCATGCCGCCGGCCGCGATCAGCGCGAGCGCGGCGGCGATGGCGTAGCGCGCGCCGAAGCGGGCGGCCAGGAGCGCCGCAACGGGAGCGAACAGGCCCATGCACAGCACCGGTATCGCGCTGAGCAACCCCTCAACCGTGTGCGAGATCCCGAGGTCGGCCTTGACCTGCGGGAGCAGCGGGCCGACCCCGATGATCTGCGGACGGAGCGCCAGCGACGCGACGAACAGCCCGACGAGGACGAGCGCGGCCTGCCGGCTCCGCATCGGGCCTAGATCTCCCAGGTCTCGTAGAAGCCGCGCTCGCGCAGCTCCAGCGACGGGAAGGCCTCGCCCACGCCGAACTCCTGGAAGTGCGCGGAGGCGCCGTGCGCCTCGTAGTCGGCCTTCGTGCGGTACTGCTCGTAGAGGAAGAAGACGCGGGGGTTGTCCGGGTCGCGGTGGGCCTGGTAGAGGATGCTGCCCGCCTCGGCACGCGACGGGCCGGCGAGCTTGCGCAGGGCCGCCTCGACGACGTCCTCCTGGCCTTCCCTGGCTGTCCACTTGGCAGTGACGACAAACGCCATGGCCCTACTCCTCTCGGTAACCGGTTAACCCCGGGTGCTGCGCAAGCGGCGTACCCGCTACGCGCTGCGCACCGGGTTGGACAGCGAGCCGAGGCCGTCGATCTCGACCGTGATCTCGTCGCCAGCACGCAGGAAGATCGGCGGCTTGCGGGCGAAGCCAACGCCGGGCGGGGTGCCGGTTAGGATCAGGTCGCCCGGCTCGAGCGTGATGCCCTGGCTGATGAACGAGATGATCTCCGCGACAGAGAAGATCATGTCGGCGGTCGAGGCGTCCTGCATGGTCTCGCCGTTGAGGATGGCCCGGACGCGGAGCTGCTGCGGATCGGGCACCTGGGAGGCCGGCACGAGCGGACCGACCGGGCAGAACGTGTCGAGCGACTTGCCGCGGGCCCACTGGCCGTCACCGAGCTGCACGTCGCGCGCAGACACGTCGTTGGAGCAGCAGTAGCCCTTGACGTGGGCCAGCGCATCGGCAACCGCAACCTTCGCGGCCCGCGTGCCGATGACGACACCAAGCTCGGCCTCGTAGTCGACCTGGTCGGAGAGCGTCGGCAGCACGATGGCATCGCCCGGCCCGATCAGCGTGTTCGGCCACTTCGAGAAGATCAGCGGGCGCTCCGGGATCGCCATGCCGGACTCGGCGGCGTGGTCGCGATAGTTGAGCCCGATGCAGATGATCTTGCTCGGGACGGCGATCGGCAGGGGCATGGCGTGAGTCTAGTGGGTAGGGCTGGTAGGTTTGCACCGTGCTCCCTGCCCTCGGAAAAGTAGGCGTCTTCTCCGTTCCCATGGAGGTCGTCCCGGCCAAGACCGGCATCGCCTTCGCTCGCGAGATCGAGGAGCTCGGCTTCTCCGCCATCTGGACGGGCGAGGGCCTCGGCACCCGCGAGATGTTCACGAACGCCGCTGCGATCCTGGCCGGCACCGAGAAGCTGATCTGGGGCTCCGGCATCGCCAACATCTGGGCGCGGGACCCGGTCACGACCATCACGGCGACGCGCACGCTCAACGAGAGCTACGGCGACCGCTTCCTGCTCGGCCTGGGCATCAGCCACCGCGAGCAGGTCGACCCGCGCGGCCACTCCTACGGCGAGAAGCCGATGGAGGTGATGCGCAACTACCTGGGTGCGATGGCGAACGCCAAGTTCGTCTCCCCCATGCCGACCGAGACGGCGCAGACAGCGCCCGTGCAGCACATCCTGGCCGCGCTCCGTCCGCCCATGCTGCGCCTCGCAGCCGAGCTCTCGAGCGGCGCGCACCCGTACATGACGACGCCCGAGCACACGGCGATGGCCCGTGAGATCCTCGGGCCCGACAAGCTGCTCGTGCCGGAGCAGGCCTTCGTCCTGACCACCGACGCTTCCGAGGCGCGCCACATCGGCCGCACCTACATGTCGTGGTACGTCGGGATCAACAACTTCCGGCTGAGCCTGCTCAAGCAAGGCTTCAGCGAGGAGGATCTCGACACGCAGAGCGACCACCTCGTTGACTCGATCGTCGCCTGGGGCGACGAGAGCGCGATTCGCGAACGCGTCAAGCAGCATCTCGACGCCGGCGCCGACCACGTGCCCGTGCAGGCGATCGCGCTCGACCCGCTCGACCTCTGCACCGAGTCATACCGCCGCATCGCTGCGGCGCTGCTCGAGCTGTAGCGCCGGAGCGACTAGCCGATCAGCTCGAGCTCGGGCGTGAAGCCCGCGGCCATCGCTGCGCCAACGGTGCCCTCGGCGGCGGTGCCGGGCACGTTGCGCCAGATGACCGTCCAGTCGCCCGGGCTCAGGTAGTGGACATCCGTCTCGCGCCAGCCGCGAGCGCCGACCCTGCGCCGAAGCTCATCGGCTGCCACCAGCGTGCTGGCGTGCCCGAAGTAGACGTTGACATCGCCGGACTTGGCCTTGGCGTTACCCGACGGTGCGTAGGTGACCACGAGCCTTGCCCTGGCTGCCTGCAGCGCGAACGACGTACGCACCGTGAACTTCGAGAACTCCGGGCTCTCCAGAACGATCGCGAAGTCGTTGCAGCCACGGTTCTCGGCTTTCGCGGTCTTGAACCCGAGGGCGACGAGCTTCTTGACCGCGGCCCTGGCACGGATCAACGAGGTCTCGTGGCTGAACACGGCGCGCCAGTTCTGGCTGGTGATGGCCGCGCGGCAGGTGTCGGCGCTCGCAACGGCCGTGCGCGCCGGAGCAGCGACGGCAGCGGCCGCACCGAAACCGGAGGCAAGGGCGAGGGCGGCAAGGAGAACGGTCAGATGGCGCACATGCATAGGCAGTTCTTATAGCAGCCGCGCCGGAAGCCGCTTCAGCAACCGCGCGCCACCGTGAGCTGCACGAGGAGCTTGCCGACCTCGGCGACGACGTTGAACTTCAACCGGCCGAGCGACGCGTGCGCGCCCACTCCCTCGACCCTGCCGCGGAAGCAACGCCGGAAGAGCATCCGGGCGCGGGTCACGTGAAACGTCGAGGTGACGACGACCACGGAGCGCCAGCCGTGCTCGCGGGCGAGCCGCGCGAAGCCCCGGGCCTCGCCACGCGTGCTGTAGGGATCGGGCTTGAAGCACACGACCTGGAAGCCCGGCGAGCCCTCCGCGCAGAGCCGGTTCGCCGCTGGCCAGTTCGGATCGTGCCCGTCGGAGATGACGAGCGTCGGTGCGACGCCCGCGCGCATCAGGCCGAGGCCGCGATCCAGGCGCGGCGTCCGGTCACCGGCCAGGACGATCACGGCATCGGCCTGCACGGGCCGGTCGAGCGACGGCGTCACGAAGAGATAGATGTCGAGAGCGATCCACGTCGCCAGCGGCACAGCGGCGAGCAGGAGCAGGGCCCGCAACGGGCGGTTGACGAGGCGCATCGCCCGGGATTGTCGCGGCAACGAGGGTCAGCCGCGCCGATGGAGGTCGCGCAACGCGGTCTTGCGGAACTTGCCCGTCGCCGTCTTGGGGATCGCGTCCGCAAAGACGATCTCGTCGGGGAGCCACCAGCGGGCGAAGCGGGGCTCGAGCTCGGCGCGCAGCTCGTCTGCTGTCACCGTCGCGCCGTCGCGCAGCACGACGACAGCGAGCGGGCGCTCACCCCAGCGCTCGTGCGGCACGGCAACCACCGCGGCCTCGGCGACGGCAGGGTGCCCCATCAGGGCGTTCTCCAGCGCGACCGAGCTGATCCACTCGCCGCCCGACTTGATCAGATCCTTCGCCCTGTCCTGGATGACGACGGTGCCGTCCGGGTCGATCGTCACGACATCACCGGTACGGAACCAGCCGTCGGCGGTGAAGCTCTCTGCACCGTCGCCGCCCATGTACTGGGCAGCCACGCTCGCGCCTCGCACCTCGAGCTCGCCGTAGCTGGCGCCGTCCCACGGCACGAGCCCCTCGTCGCCACGAGCGCGCGCCTCGACGAAGGGCACGGGACGCCCCTGCTTGGCACGGGCGGAGAGCTGCGTCTCGTAGGGCGCGCCGGCAAGCTCCGCGGGGACGCGGCCGACGGTGCCGATCGGGGCCATCTCGGTCATGCCCCAGGCGTGCAGCACCTGCACGCCGTGCCGGTCGAAGCCCTCGATCAGGGCGCGCGGTGCGGCGGCGCCGCCGATCACGACCGTGTGCAGCGCCGAGACGTCGTGCCGCCCGGGCGCGGCG
Source organism: Actinomycetota bacterium (assembly GCA_947507735.1). GTDB lineage: Bacteria > Actinomycetota > Thermoleophilia > Gaiellales > Gaiellaceae > CANFDS01. Next base: position 3,191 of record CANNRA010000001.1, on the reverse strand, counting down.
TCGAGCGCCTCCAGGATCGGCAGGAACACCGTCGGCACGCCAGCCGCGAGCGTGACCTGCTCCGTCACGATCAGCTCGAGCAGGCTGGCGGCATCGAGCCGCGACGCGGGCAGCACGAGCTTCGCCCCGGTCATTGCGGCCGCGTACGGCAAACCCCAGGCGTTGACGTGGAACATCGGCACAACGGGCAGCACGGTCTCGCGCTGGGCGACGGCGAGGCTGTCCACCGTGGACACCGAGAGCGCGTGCAGGGCCAGGCAACGATGGCTGTAGAGGACGCCCTTCGGCATCCCGGTCGTGCCCGAGGTGTAGCAGCACGAGGCGGCCGACTGCTCGTCCAGCTCGACCTCGACGAAGAGCGCCGGGTCGGAGGCAGCCAGCAGCTCCTCGTAGGCGAGCATGCCTGCCGGCGCCTCACCGCCGACGACGATCACGTGCTCGATCGGCGTGCGCGCACGGAAGGCCTCGAACTGCGGCAGCAGCGAGGCATCCACGATTGCCGCGCGGTCGCCGGCGTGGTTGGCGATGTAGGCGAGCTCGTCCGGATGCAGCCGCACGTTGAGCGTGTGCAGCACGGCGCCGCAGGAGGGCACGCCGAGATACGCCTCCAGATGCTCGGCGTGGTTCCAGCCGAAGGTGGCGACGCGGTCGCCCGGCGCGATGCCAATGCTGCCGAGCGCCACCGTCAGCCGCTCGGCCCGCTCGACCACGGCGCCGTACGTCGTGCGACCCACGCTGCCGTCCGGCAGCCGCGAGACAACCTCGCGCGCGAAGTGCAGCGAGCGGGCACGGCGCACGATCGCGTGCACCGTCAGCGGGAAGTCCATCGTCAGTCCTTGCACGGCGGCAGCATAGGCGGAAGTAGGATCACCGAGTGCGCCGCCTCCTCGCCGTCGTCGTTCTCGTCACCCTGTTCGAGTCGACCTTCTTCGCGGCACTCGCGCCGCTGCTGCCCCACCTCAAGGACGAGCTGGGCTTCTCGAAGTCGGCCGCAGGCCTGCTGACTGCGGCCTACGCGATCGGCGTGGCGCTCGTCGCCGTACCCGGCGGGCTGATCGGCGCGCGCATCGGGCCGAAGAAGGTGGCGCTCACCGGCATCTTCCTGATCTCGGTGAGCAGCGTCGGCTTCGGCTTCGCCGACAACTACTGGCAGCTCGTGCTGGCGCGCGGCGCACAGGGCCTCGGCGCCGGTCTCGCCTGGACGAGCGCGTTCAGCTGGCTCGTGCTTGCTGCCCCGCGCGAGCGCCGCGGCGAGCTGATCGGGTACGGGATCATGGGCGCCACCATCGGCTCGCTGCTCGGCCCCGCGCTCGGTGGCGCCGCTGCCGAGCTCGGCCGCGCCACCGTCTTCACGGCTGTTGCCGCGATCGCCGTCGCGACCGTCACGGCGGCGGGCCGCGTCCCCTGTCCGGTCCCAACCGACCGGCAGGGCCTCTCCGACCTCTGGCGCGCCATCTGTCACCCGCGGGTCGTCGGCGGCCTCGCGCTCGTGTCGCTGCCGGCGTTCTGCATCGGCGTGCTCTTCGTGCTCGCGCCGCTCGCCCTCGACCGCGGCGGCATGGGGCCGATCGGCATCACCGTGACGTTCATCTGCGCCTCGGCAACGCTCGGGGTTGCGAGCCCGTTCCTCGGGCGACGCATCGACCGTCGCGGCCGACGCGGCATCGTCTCGCTGGCCCTGATCGGCGCAACCGCGATGGCGCTGGCGCTGCCCTGGGTGCACGGCCGCTGGGCGCTCGCGCCGCTCGTCGCAGTGGCCGCGATCGCCTTCGAGGTCTTCTGGATTCCCGGCACGTCGCTGCTGAGCGAGGGCATCGAGCGCGCGGGCGTTCACCAGAGCCTCGGCTTCGCGCTGATGAACCTGGCGATCGGGCCCGGCTTCATCATCGGGTCGGCCGCGGGTGGCGCACTGGCCTCGGTGACCGGCGACAAGGTGCCGTACCTGATCGTCGGCGGCACCACCGCTGCAGCCCTGCTCGCCGTGCGCCGGCTCCGCCTGCGCGACGCGCCGCTGGCCGCCTCTGCCGCGGCTGCGGCCGAGGCCGAGCACGGCTAGGCTCGCCGGATGATCGCTCGCATCGCTCTCTGGCAGCTCGGTGACACGCTGATCGACCTCGGCGAGCTGCGCGAGCGGATGCGCGAGGAGTGGCTGCCGGCCTACGCCGACACGCCGGGGCTCACCTTCGCCGCCTTCGTCTCGGACGAGCTGGGCGACCGCTGGGGCGTCGTCTCGCTGTGGGAGGACGAGCCCGGCCCCATCCCCGGGGCCGACATCATCGGCAAGGATCCCGACATCGACGACGAGCTCGTCGTCGAGGCGAGCGTCAGCGGCGACTACGACGACCACCGGCTTGCGGGACGCGGCCGCGAGGCCGGCGGGCAGGAGCTGCTGCGCCTCTACCTGTGGCGGCTGGACGGCGCGACCCGCGTCTCGCTGCCCGACCTGCGCGCCCACATCGAAGAGGAGGCGCTCGACGCCTTCGCCGAGGTCGCCGGCCTGCGCCTCAAGGCCTGGGTCTCGGACGAGACCGTGGCGGGCAACGAGCCCGGTGCCGCTCGCTACGGCGCCTTCTGCTTCTGGGAGACGCCCGACGCCGCCCTCGCGCCCTCGCCGAGCCGCACGGCCGAGCTGGTGGGCCGTGTGCCCGACGTCGTCGAGGAGTTCGACGTCGAGGCGACGGTCGTCGGCACCGACGCCTAGCGGCTGCCCGAGCCGCCGCGGCGGCTAGGCGAGCGCAGCGCTCACGGCAGCCGCGACCTCGTCCACCGCATCGCTCGCGCGGCTAGCGACACCGGTCATGCGCAGGTAGCCGTGCGTGAGGCCCGCCCAGCGGGTGTGGGCGACCGTGACGCCGTCGGCGGCCAGCCGGTCTGCGTACGCCTCGCCCTCGCTGCGCAGCACGTCGTACTCGGCCGTCTGGACGAGGGCGGGCGCTGCACCGGCAAGGCTCGCCGCGCGCAGCACCGAGGCGTCGGGATGCAGCTTCGCGTCACCGGGCGCGTAGGTCTCCCAGTACCACTGCATGGCGGCGCTGGTCAGACCGTAGCCCGACGCGAAGGCGCTGTAGCTCTCGCTGGCGAACGTCCCCTCGGCGACCGGGTAGCTGAGCGCCTGGAAGCGCAGCGCGAGGCCCGCGTCGCGGGCGCGCAGGGCCGCCACGGCGGCCAGGTTCGCGCCGGCCGAGTCGCCG